>JANXNM010000527.1 GCA_025354065.1 Synechococcales cyanobacterium 340R_concoct_173_sub
TTCTTCTGACTCATTAGACGAGTTGCTGTAACCCAAGAGACTAAAACTATTCTGCTTTGATTCAGACTTATCTGTGGCGCGTCCTTCTATAGTCCGAGAGTAAGCAACCTCACCCGTTGTCGTATCTACGACTCGCAAATCTATTGCAATATACGCTTCTTGCTCTTTCTTCTCTCCCCCGCCTCCAATACCTATGCCGAAAATGTTGAAACCACTTCTTCTTCCGCTTGATTTGTTAGCCACATTTTCTTCAAAGGCCGTCACTTTACCCAACACGACGTATTGAGCGCCCGTAAGCTCGCCTTTTTTGGCTCCAGTGGTTTTCTTCGTGAGTCCTAATTCAGTTAGTTCCTGCTCAGAAAGCACGGCTGATAATTTTTGCCGTTCCACCACCTTAAAATTTCCGGTCGCACTGAGTTCGTTACTCAACGCATCGCCCAATTCTGTTGCGGTGTTCGATCGCCACCACCACCAATTCGTTTCATTCTTAAAGGACGGAACTGAAATTCTTGGCTTTGCCTGGGCAAATGCTTCACCACTCGCGATGCCAACACCTGAACTCAAGATCGCCAACGTTGCGATCGACTGAACGCCTACACGAACGATTTGTGATGAAAATTTCATACGAAACCTAATTTCAACTCAGTAATATTACCTGATTGATAAACCATTTTTACGCGTTCGTCAAGACAACTTGAAAATATTTAAAAATAAAAGTTCAACCTCAGATCAATGCATTGAAATGATAAAACCTTATATTCATGTAAAAATGGGAGTAGAAGCACAATACTCCTTAATCTGTGATTGTCTGAGTTATGAACACCCATCAATTATTTCAACAAACCCAACGTCAACGGGTCAGTGACGGGGAATTCATGCCAATTTTAGACCAGATTAATTCTCAGACAACTCTCGTCTTAGTGTGGCCGCAACTCGGAGATTTTGATACGTTGGAGTATGCTTGGTGGATAAACAATGGACGGGAAATGTTAAATGATTTACAGATTCAAGTGCGAGCCATCGGAATAGGCGATCGGAATGCTGGAAAAGCCTTTTGTCGTTACACACAATTTCCTGAAGCTGATTTGTTTCTTGATCCAACGGCTGAACTTCACTGCCAGCTCAATCTCTATCCTGGTCTTCAGGCCAAACTTCCCGGCTTCTCTGCCAAACAAAATAGTTGGTTGAACCTATTACTAATGTGTGCTGGAATTGGTAGTCCCGGCACTTTGAAAGAAGTATTTCGTGGGTATATCGGCGATCGCAGTGCCCCGCAACTTATTGATCCTGAATCTACTATAAAAGCCGGACCCTTACCTGCATTGACTGGCTCCAGCTTTAATGTTGTCGGGACTGGCCACCAACGCCCGTTTGAATTGGCTACATTACGATTACGGAATATGAGCGAAGTATTGAACAATTGGAAAACCTATGTTCCCGATGTTACCTATATAACTCAGCGCGGCGGTACATTTTTGTTTGATGCCGCAGGTAAATTGAGCTATCAACATCGCGATCGCGGTATTCTTGGATTTGCCGAAACGATGAGCAATCCACTCGCCTTTCTTACCCCTTAGTCATTCAATTCGGAGAATCATACCCTTGTGCCTGAACTTCCTGAAGTCGAAACGGTCCGTCGTGGCTTGAATGCAACAACGTTAAATCAAACAATCCTTAAAACTATCGTCCTACTCGATCGCACCATTGCCTATCCTGATGCAAATTTGTTTCCCAAGGCGATCGCCGGGTGCGAGTTTAAAACATGGCATCGACGCGGGAAATATTTGATTGGGGAATTGGCGAATGAAGCAGGGCATTTGGGGGTTCATTTGCGAATGACTGGGCAATTGCTTTGGACTAAACCGGATGCGCCGCTGGAGAAACATGCGCGGGTCCGGTTTTTGATGGGAGACCAAGAGCTGCGCTATGTTGATCAACGCACCTTCGGAAAAATTTGGTGGGTGCCGCCGGGACAAGAACCTCTGGAAATAATGACTGGCTTGCAGTCTCTGGGACCAGAGCCGTTTTCTGAGGCCTTCTCTGAGACCTATTTTCAAACCTGGATGCAATCTCGTAAACGCCCGATTAAAAATGCGCTGCTTGATCAATCACTTGTCGCGGGAATTGGCAATATCTACGCCGATGAATCCTTATTTCTTTCAAACATCAATCCGCTGACCCATTGTTCGCAATTAAAACCCAAACAATTAAATCCCTTACGATCGCACATCATCAAAGTATTGCAAACCAGTATTGATGCCAGCGGCACGACGTTGCGGGACTATCGCACAGTGGATGGAACCAATGGCAACTATGGCGCTCAGGCCTGGGTTTATGGTCGTGAGGGTAAAGCTTGTCGGGTATGTGATACCGAAATTCAGCGCATAAAGCTAGCCGGACGATCGGCTCACTTCTGTCCTAAATGCCAACCTCAACATTAGCGAATATTAATCCGTTAGGTCAGCCGATCGCATATAGATTTGGCTGACTTAATTCCGCCATAACTTAATTCCGCCATAAATCACAACCATGAGTAGCAATCCAACGGAGGTTCCGATCGGCCAATATCCACGCTGCCCCAAGGCCACCAGCCCAATTCCCAAACAATCTGCGGTCAACACCACGGCCCGATCGCGAATTCCCCAAGGCTGAATTTTATCCACCATCTCCGGCATCTCCGGCATTAGTTGTACTTGCGTTAAAAGATTGAATCCAACCTGGCTGAATAAAATTACGATCGCTGAACCTGATAGGGAAATTGGGGCGAGATACAGTCCCATAAGTTCTAACACCACCGTCCCGATCGTCACCCAAAAGAAACGATCGAGTCGTGGTTCATTGCTGTTTATCGATCCAGCCTTAGATTCAAGCATCGATCGAACCTTTGCAACTTGTTCTAGATCAAAAATTGCCATCTTGAGTAGATCTAAACTCAACAAAAAAATTGCGATCGCCAACAGTTTTTGATCAAGGCTCGGTTGAACGATCGCCTGCCATAGCACTAACATAATCGCCGGAGCGTAGAGTCCAGTTAACCATTTCATTGATTTAAATCTCATAGATGTAAAACTTGCAATCCTCTCAATCCCGGCTTAATCCTGCCTTGGTCTCCATACTCAAATCCACCCTACGACTTTACTGGAGCGCCATAATTTAAAAAGATCAAAAAAGTTAGCCAAGCCTGGAACTTATTGTCCATAGAATGACTCTATCCATTTAGTTAGACCCATGTGCTAGTTTTCGGAATGTCACAAACCCCTATGTTTACCTCTCGCCTTCTAAACTTGTTTGCCCTCGCTGCCCTCACGACGACTAGTGTCCTGTCAGGGTTTAGCCCCGATCTGAGACTGAGTCATATCACCATTCAAGGTGCCTATGCTCAAGAATCTAGCTTCACCCGCTATGTTCGTGCTGTGTTTGCTATTGAACAAGAGCGCCGAGTGTTGATGGCTCAAGTAAAAAATATGACAGGCGGAGATTTGCCCGATAATGTCTGTGATTCTGGATTTTCCAAGCTTTCGGGACAATTCCAAGGTCCAGTGCGCGACATTTGCAACCAGTTCAACCGATCGGCGATGGATATTGTGAACAAACACAATGTGGCGGCTGAATTTAATGAATTCCGAAAGCAAGCTATGAACAGTGATCCTAAGGTTCGCCGTGACATGCAACAAAAGGTTTCTACTGAAATGCGTCGTCTCAAATTGATCTAATAGGATTTACGCAATCTCCCAAATCCCAAAAAAGCGATCGAAACCTAGGAGTTCTGATCGCTTTTTTGTATGAATTTCAAATACGATAAATCTGGCCTACACCGGATGATACTCCCGATCGTCTGCCTAAAATTCACGGTTAGATGCTCGGCCCGGATCGTACCCTTCGTTCCGCACCCGACGACGTAAATCACCCGCATCAGGACTCGATCGCACCGCATCATCCGGGCTAATTCGACCTAAGAGCACCAATTCACAAAGGGCTTGGTTCATCACCTGCATTCCTTCATTCGTGTCGGTCTCCATCATCCGGAAGGCTTCGGTATCTTCGCCCTTCAACAGATAGTCCGAAATCGCAGGCGTGTTGACCATTATTTCGTGAGCGGCAGTACGTCCGCCGTCGGTCGTGGGTAATAATTGCTGGGACACCACGGAAATCAGCGATTCCAAAATCTGGACTCGCATTGAGGCTTGTTCGTCAGGGTTGAAAATATTTAACAAACGGTTCAGAGTGCCGATCGCATCTTTGGTGTGCAAGGTGCCCAAAACTAAGTGACCCGTTTGAGCCGCTTTCAGTGCTGTATCCACCGAAATTCGATCGCGCATTTCCCCAATCAAAATCACATCAGGATCTTCCCGAAGAACCGCCCGCAGTGCTTCCGAAAATTGGCGGGTGTGCAGGCCCACTTCTCGTTGGCTCACCAGACAATGGTTGGATTGATGCACGTACTCGATCGGGTCTTCAATAGTGACAATATGCTTTGTGTCGGTGTCATTTAAATGGCGAATCATGGCCGCGATCGACGTTGATTTTCCAGACCCCGTCGCACCAGTGACCAAAATCAAACCTTGGGGCTTTTCAATAAATTGCTTCAGAACCTGAGGCAAGCCCAATCCGTCTACCGTCGGTACAGTTAGCGGGATCAACCGGAACACAATGGCCCCGCCCGTCAAACTCTCAAAACAGTTGACCCGACAACGCATGAATCCGGGATAGTAAATCGCTGTATCCAATTCCATGGTCTCGGCGAATATTCTGCGTTGGTTTTCATTCAGAATTTCCGCTAAGTAAAGACTGAATTGATCTACTGTTATGATCCCATATTCGGGCTGGACGGTCATTGCGCCGCGAATTCTGAACCGCACTACCTCTTCAGCCCTCAGGTGAATATCCGAAGCGCCTTTGTCGTGGGCATCACGCACCATCTGTTCAATGGTATTTCGGGAGGTAATGCGGGCTGCAAATGGAGCGGTGGCACGAGTTTGAGCCTGATAGACCGTTGCTGCTGGAATAGCTGCCCGGATTTCAGGAGCCATGCTTTGAGCAGTAGTTGCGACTCCGGCAGAAGCTGGTGGACGCATCCTTGGTAGGGGCGGATTGACAGGGGGCGGTGGTGGAGCGATGGGTAGGTCTGCCGCAGAACGGGCCGCCATGCTGATATCACGGTTCGATCGGTTGTCGGGATTAGACTGATTCATAATGCGCCTAGACAGTACATCTAAAATATGTTCACTAACAACAGCCTCACTTGTACAAGCTGTGAAAGTTACAGATGTGCAAAAGTTACAGATGAGTGAAAATAGCTTGGGTTCTAGCTTGATGTTTCATACATTGTAGCCACTCCCCATAAATTTACTTAAAAATCATGCGATCGGTTGCAATTTCCACCAACTTGTTGTTCTTTTTTATATTTATTGCGGGCTAATGTCCGGCTAATGTCCGTAAGTTGAGTGTTTTCACTAGTATCTTCACTATGGCTATCCGAACCTATGGCTATCCGAATTAAATCTTTTCTCAAAATCTTAGAGCATCGCCTTGCTGTCCCGTCCTACAGCGGAATGGTGTTATTAGGGTTTGCACTCTTTTTCTTTATCGCTGCCACCAATACGATGGCTGGCTGGCTCTACGTTATGAGCGGCCTCATTTTGGCGCTGTTAGGTGTCGCCGCCGTCTCTGTTCGCCGAAATTTACGGGGGATCTCGGTCGATCGGCCTAAATTAGATCCTGTTCAAGCTGGGGATGTTCTGGCCATCAGATTTGATCTACATAACGACACCGCACAACCAAAAGCGTTGATTCAGGTAATTGATTTTCTGCCGCCCGGTCTTGGGAATCCTCACACGTCAGTTATTGCAGCATTGCCTGCCCGCCGTTCTGTCGAAGTCCATTATGACTTGATGCCTATGCGCCGTGGAGTTTATCGCTGGCAACGCTTACAACTTCGCACGGGTGCGCCATTGGGGTTGGTGTGGGGCAGTCGAACTTGTCAAGTGAACGCGGTGGCGGTGGTCCATCCACGCATCTTGTCCTTGGCCTGCTGTCCATTAATTGACAAATTTGGTACCGATCCCAGCCTCCAACAACTCAGTAACCGAACTCCCAATGCTGCAACCTCTGGCCAAACCCGATCGCTGCGGCCCTATCGTTGGGGTGACTCAACTCGGTTAATCCATTGGCGCACCAGTGCAAAACTTGGGGAATTGCGGGTGCGAGAGCTGGAAACCTTTACCAGTGGGCAGTCCATTGTGATTGCGCTAGATAGTGTGAGAGCTTGGGATTCGGAAAATTTTGAACAGGCGGTTACGGCAGCGGCGGCGTTTTATTTTTATGCGCAACGTCAACAACTACAGGTACAGCTCTGGACGGCTAGTTCAGGCTTGGTGAAGGGCGATCGAAATGTACTGGATACGTTGGCATCGACCAATCCAAATGAGATGCGCCAATCTGAAGCGCTGCCCGATTGTCCCATCCTATGGCTAACGAGTCACAGCCCGATTAATCTTCCGCCAGGGAGCCGATCGTTGCTGTGGACATCAGTCTCACTAAGTGATGGTTTGGGGGGTGAGGCGATCGGAATAAATTCAACTGAACCGATCGATTTACAACTCATGCGTCTAGGAAACTAAGGAATTTTTATTTACCTCTCTATGCCGACTAAATCACCATGAATGACTTTCCTGACGACTTTTGGCTTGGAGTCGAGCAATTCAATCAAGGCGAATTTTATGCCTGTCACGACACCCTAGAAGCCGTCTGGATTGAAGCCCCTGAAGCAGACAAACGATTTTATCAGGGCATCTTACAAGTCGCCGTTGCGCTTTACCATCTAGGGAACCAAAACTGGCGCGGTGGAGTCATTTTATTGGGTGAAGGAATTCATCGGCTCCGATCGTTTCCCTCGGATTATGCTGGACTAGACATGGCGGACTTTATGGCTGAGGTCACTAGTTTGTTGTCATTTCTGCAACATCAGGGAGCCGAAAATCTTCCGGCCTTGCAACTCACCATTGGTCCGGGTGGACGAGGCTTAATAGCGGAGGAGGAACAACACCGATCGCAGCCCTATCTGGACCGCTTGTGATACTATCCAAGCAAGGGTTCTCTGTTGGCCCTTAATGATTTTGCTGAGCAATTTTATGCCTTTTAATCTTTCATCTATCTTGCAATCGTCTGCCCTGCGTCTGGCTAGTGCTCTATTGCCACTAACCTTACCTTTGTTGCCTTTGGCCGCCACTCGTTTGGTCCAAGCGGCTCCCGCTCAAACGATGCAGCTTCGGGCGAACGTCACGGAAGCCAATTCAAAAACCGGAGTCGTTGTTGCACGGGGCAATGTCTTAATTACCTATGCTGCCCGCCAAATTGAAGCAACCGCTGCCCAGGCGATTTATTACAGCAAAGAAGGCAAAATCATTCTCAGCGGTAATGTCAATATTCTCCAAGAAGGCAATAGGTTAAAGGGCGAAACCGTCACTTATCTTGTTAACGAAGGTCGATTTGTCGCGTTGCCTCAGGAAAATAGCCAAGTTGAAGCCACCTATATTATCAAAGATACTCCAGAATCCGCTCCGGTCCCAGCGCCCATTCCGACCAATCCCGCTAGGGTGACGCCTCTCAAAATGCCCTTCCCCGTTGCGCCCCGGCCCGAAGGTGCAGTCCTTCAACCGCCTAATTCTGATACCACAGCTCCTTGATAGCGTATTGTTTTTCTAGATTATTTTCTCAGCTATTTACGGCCTAGAACTCCATTGAAACTTGCACTTCAAAACGTCCATAAGTCCTACGGGAAACGATCGATTGTCCATCGTGTAAGTTTGGCGATCAATCAGGGCGAAGTGGTGGGCTTGCTTGGTCCGAATGGTGCGGGCAAAACGACGACGTTCTATATGGCGACGGGACTAGAAAAACCTGACCAAGGTAAAGTTTGGCTGGACGATCGGGAAATCACAACTCTTTCCATTGATAAACGGGCGCTGTTGGGGGTTGGTTATTTGGCCCAAGAAGCCAGCATTTTTCGATATTTAACCATACAGGATAATATTCTTTTGGTGCTGGAGCAAACAGGAGTTCCGCGTAATGAGTGGGCCGATCGGTTGGATAGTTTACTGAAAGAATTTAGATTAGAAAAAGTGGCAAAGACCGAAGCGATCGCTGTCTCTGGCGGTGAACGACGGCGGGCAGAACTCGCTAGGGCATTGGCTTCGGGTCCAGAGGGTCCAAAGTTTTTGCTACTTGATGAACCGTTTGCGGGTGTCGATCCGATCGCGGTTGCTGAAATTCAAGAAATCATTGCAAAACTGCGGGATCGCAACCTTGGCATTCTGATTACGGATCACAATGTTCGAGAAACCCTGTCGATTACGACCCGATCGTACATTTTGCGGGATGGCGAAATTTTGGCAGCGGGAAGTTCGGCTGAGTTATATGCCAATCCGTTGGTGCGACAATATTATCTCGGTGATAATTTTCAGCCTTAGTGCAGCGTCATTGTTCCTTTATTCATAGATTATGTCTAGTCCGACGATCGCTAAAAGACAGTCTCTACCGCCGAGTATTCCTGGATTTTCAGTCCTCGATCGTTATCTTGCGTCGCAATTGATGTTGCCCTTTTCCTTTGGGGTCGCCGCATTTTCGTCCATCGGCGTTTCGATCGGCGCACTGTTTGAGCTGATTCGGAAAATTACGACGGCGAATCTATCATTTGAGATTGCGGTGCAGGTGTTTTTCTTACAGATGCCGCTCTATATCTATTACGCGTTGCCGATGTCGATGTTGCTTTCGACCTTGATTTTATATAGTCGTCTTTCAACCGATAGTGAGCTAGTCGCGTTACGCAGCGCAGGTATTAGTGCTTACAGATTGATTGTCCCGACCCTGATTATGGGATTAATCGTCACCGGAATCAGTTTTGCCTTTAATGAGGCTATTGTTCCAGCGGCCAATTCCCGTGCGACGACGCTATTGCAGGAGGCGCTGAATGAAGGCAAAGTCAATATTGTCAGTAATATTGTCAATCCAGTCTACGAATCGGTCACGTTGCCAGATGGAACCAAAACGCAGATGTTAACGAAGCTATTTTACGCTAAAACCTCTAATGGCAAGGAAATGGAAAGCGTGACGATTTTGGATTTTTCTGAGCCGGGGATGCAAGTGTTTGTGGCGGGACAGCGGGCGGTGTGGAATAACGAGAAGAGTTTTTGGGATATTTTTGATGGCACATCCTATAGTTATTCGGTAGATGGGACTCGACGGGAAATTCTGAAATTCCAAAAAGCAGTGGTTAATTTTTCACGGGTACCCTTAGATTTGGCAGCTCGTAAAAAGAATTGGGAAGAGATGACGATCGCGGAACTGAATGATTTGCGATCGCTCTATGATCAAAGTGGAAATTTCAAAGAATCACAGACAACGCTTTTACGCATTCAGCAAAAAACTGCAACGCCCTTTGTTTGTTTGGTGTTTGCATTAGTGGGTGCGACCTTGGGAATGCGACCGAACCGTCGATCGGGTAAGGGGGCTAGTTTTGCGATTAGTATCGTGATTATTTTTGGATACTATTTGCTAGCGTTCATTTGCGATGCCATGGGAAATACTGCCGTATTATCGCCTCATGTGGCGGCTTGGTTGCCGACTGTTGTTGGTCTAATGTTGGGTGGTGGATTGCTTGTAAAAGCAGCGCAGTGAAATTTAATTGTTTTTGAGAAGCTACATACTGACATCATGCAATTCTCACCTTAAAAGTTTATCGTTCAGTGAAATAGATTTCGTCAGTATTCATTAGGATTCGATCGAGTGATTGTTCGGGGGGTTCAAATCACCCGAAAGGTACAGAGTAAATATTAGTTTTCTTCCTATACTGATAGCAATTCTTACGAACGCAGTATTAATCAAAATGCAAAATTAGTCGCACTATCAGCCCTGTCAATATTAGGAGAATGACTTATGAACAATGAGACAGTGAACCAAAGGCTACCTGAAATTGATCCAACTCAGCTAGAAGATCCAAGGGCTATTTTTGCCGATAAGGATCGCTGCTTTCTGGAAAAAGTGATGGTGGAAGGTGGATTTGTTGATCCTTATGATGCAAGAGATTTCACGGAAGTTGTATTTCGGATTATGCGGGATTTGATGACTACTGAAGCGGCTGACAGGGTTGCGGATGAGTTGCATGAGGAAATGTTCCCCACGAAGGAAAAAGCGCTCCAGATGGAAGTGACCGATCTCTGGAAGGACACAAATCCATTGGTCGGGTTTCTAAGCCGAGTTCGTCCACCGTGGCAAGGGCCAGGAATCTTTAAAATTGATTCCGATCGCTTCTTTTTTAGGGCCGCAAATGAAGGTGGACTGGAAAGAGGAAGAGAGCATAAGGATGCCGATCGTAAGCGAGCCGTAAAAGCGGTTTTTGCAGCAACTAAGAAAGAGCTTTCCGAAGAGAGAATTGCAGAAGTTGCGACTTGGCTACCCGAAGATGGGGTTCGAGAACTCTGGGCAGAGGCATAGGTAAGAGGGTTGCGATCGAACATCTAGGGTGTATGCTCGATCGCAATTTTGAATTTGTAAAACGATTGAAATGCCTCGTAGCATAGGGCGGTGTATGGATTACTACATTATTTATTTGCTCGTTATTGGATTCCTCTTAATTTTTGTCACCCTAGGTTCGGGTTGGATTTCACGTCTTCCTATTTCCTATTCTCTTATCTACTTAGTGGTCGGGATTCTGATGAGTCCTTATGGTTTTAATCTGATTCAAATTCGTCCTGGAGCAGAATTCTTAGAACGGTTGACTGAGTTAGTTGTGATTATCTCGCTCTTTGGCTGTGGGCTAAAGATGAATCGACCGCTTCGGGCGTGGGCTTGGCAATCAACGGCCAGACTAATTGGGATACTGATGCCCATTTGCATTTTTTCAGTTGCGGCGATCGGGTACTGGGGGCTAGGAATGGGGGTCGGTGCAGCAATTTTACTGGGGGCAATTCTGGCTCCCACGGATCCGGTTCTCGCCTCAGAAGTCCAAATTTCTCATCCTGACGATCGCGATGAACTCCGGTTTGGGCTGACCTCAGAAGGGGGCTTAAACGATGCCCTTGCTTTTCCTTTTGTTTATTTTGGATTGCATTGGCTAAAGGATGCTCAATGGCAAAATTGGGTAGCTGAGTGGGTCATGGTGGATTTAGTTTGGGCGATCGGGGCGGGGCTTGCTATGGGCATCATTGTGGCTCGAAGTGTGATTTGGGTAGATAAAAAGCTTCAGAAATTCCATCGGGTTGATGCTTTAATGGAAGACTTTGTAGGATTAAGTATTATTCTACTTACCTATTCATTGACAGAACTTGTGAATGGATACGGTTTTCTAGCGGTGTTTGTAGCAGGTATTACGACCCAACGGTGCTGCCACGACTTAGAAAAGAAGAATTCTCAGCTAGAATTTACGGAGACGATTGAGAAACTGTCGGAAATTGGAACAATCTTGTTACTAGGGTCACTGTTACGCATTGAACCTATGGTCAAATATGGCGGACAGGGCCTCATGATTGCGTTTTTACTGTTGTTTGTCATCCGTCCGGTAGGGGCTTGGATCAGCACTCGGGGCCAGAATACCAATCCTATTCGGCCTTGGCTGTTGGGTTGGTTTGGAATACGGGGGGTCGGTTCACTTTATTACTTATTCTACTCATTGGGAGAGGGTTTAAAGTCTGAAGTTGGAGAGCAGATCTCTTGGATTACCCTAATCACCGTTGTAATGTCTATTGTGCTGCATGGCGTTACTTCAACGCCACTTATGAATTGGTATGATCGACGCATTGAGGCTCGAAATCAGCGATTAGCTGCATTGTTCATTGAATCTACGAAATAATTAAAAACTATTGTCAGCGATAAAGCGATTAAATGAAAAGAACTAGAGAAAAATATACCGATCGTCTTCGCTAGAACCCACCTGCAAATAAATCACAAGTGGGTTTTCGAGTAATGTATTGGTTACAGTTTCCCTTAGATCTAATTTAAATAAATACTTCAGACGTAAACGTACCGTGCAACCCATAGGGAACATGGTGTTTTAGCCACAATCGGGTTACCTGCGTCATTGTTTTTGCATCCAAAATCACAATGCTAGATCGATCGCTAATCCCGTCATAAACCATTGTCAGAATCCAGCCATGATCTTCGTCGCCGCCAACGCTACTTGGAACAAAAACGGGTTCACTAATGAATCCATCAGGCGCACAACTATGAAGTAGTTCCTCACCTGTTTTTACATTTATTTTCGCGATCGCCTGCAATGGCACATTCCCAACAGTTGCAATACCCGCACCCATATAGGAATAGGTATAGTCCTGACCGACAAAATTTGGATGAACCACTGGAAATTCACAACACCGAGAAACCAGTAACGTGCGATCGACCTGACTCGTTGCCAAATCTAATTCAAATCGCCAAAGCTGACCGGGCTTCAAGGTCGCAAAATCCGTCGATCGGAAATCACTGCCGGGTTCTACCGTCGGCAATTGTTCATAACAAATCGAATCCACCACAATTTTGCCATCCCGTTCAAAGGCATTGGAATGATGAAACACAAACCCAGCCTTTGCTTCCAAGACCTGTGGCTTCGATTGACCAGACCGAGCAATTACCAACATTTTTGTCGGTTTTTCAGGTTCAAATTCAATACATTCACCCGCACCTTTTGAACCCAATACAAAGGGTAATGGATTGAACTTCACAGGGTTCTGGAAAAAAATGTAATAGTTTGGGGTAATTGCAAAATCATGGATGAATGCAAACCCAGGTAATACATGATCTTGTTGACGAACAATTTCGCCCTTTAGATTTAGTTCATATAAATTCAACGTAAACGACAATCCAGCCTCAATGGAAAAATTCACCAAACAAGGCTCACCGTCTGGCCCCTTTGGATCAATCCAAGGATGGGCTGCAAATGCACCACCGCGCTTGAGTTTGCCATCAAAATTTTCAAGACCGATCGTCTCCAAAGTCGCAGGATTGAGGCGATGAGGTTCGGCAGCTTCCCAGAGTGCCAACAATTTTCCACCCCAATAAATTACCTGGGTATTCGCAATATTTTTAAGTTTCGTGTCAAATGCATTTTTCAGCCAACCTCCCGATCGTGCTGTCCCAAATACGCCGCGATATAAAATCTTCTCCGCCTTTTTCTCAGCAACGTAGCCTTCGGTTTGCACATACCGATTCTTAAAATGAGCGCGGCCTTCCTTAAATGTAATCGCACAAATCATCCCATCACCATCAAAGGGATGCTGCACCGATTCCGTGCCCGCCTCGAATTTTCCTGGACCATTGCGAAATAGCGTCCCCGTCAAACCTGCCGGAATCTCACCATCGATCGCATCAATCCAATAATCCTGCTCTTGCTCAAGCGATCGGTATCCGTTTGCCCAGGCGGCGCGATCGTAATTAGGCTGAATGGAAGGAGACGCTGTTACCATGGGAATATGTTAAGAAATGTTAAGAATCCTTTTCTACTATACCTCACCCATTGAGTCCCTCACCCATTCCTACCCATCAAGCTGTTCTTTCATGCGTTCTAAGGTTTTTCGGGTATTGCCGAACATTTGGGCTGGTGTCATGTTCACTTGTTCTAGCTGAGTCTTCAACTGTTCAATGGTCATCTTGGCGGAAAAATCATCGGAGAGTTCAAGACGTTTCATCATGATTTCAAAACGGCCTAAAATGGTTTCCATTTGCTCAATGTACATGCCCTTGCCATCACGATCGAACTTGCCATAGTGGCTGCCCATTTGTACTAAGGATTGGTAAGTTTGGAAAATTTCCTGTGATTCCTGTTGAACAATTTCCGAATCAAAAAAAGCCATGATGTTCTCCGTTGAAGTAGGTCTTAGGTTTATTGTAGACAGTCCGAAATCTCCCGTTAAGTAGGGGTTTTACGACTATATTGGGATGTACGATTACGCCAGTATCTAACCCGATTCCTAAATAGCTTGCCCCCTACGTTAGCGTCCAAAAAATCCAAATAGGCTGCGTCGTTTTTCGGTCTCTTTCCCATCCACTGCGGCGGACCGATCGTCTGTGACATAGGGCAAAAAGCGTTTGGCTAAATTGTCATCCGGATTCAGCTTTAGCGCTTGCTTAAAATGAACCCGTGCCATGCCGCGTTGCTCTTGTTTGAAATAGACAAATCCCAGCAGTGCATGATAATCACCACAGGATTGATCCATACGAATGGCATCTTTGAGTTCACTAATTGCTTCTTTCCAGGCACTCGTTTGAGCATAATGTTTGGCCCGATCGTAATGCCGTTTGGCGTACACATCATCATTTGAGGGTGGAACGGGCGGTACAATTGTCGTCGGGGCTGAATGTTGAGTCGATTGCGACGGATTGGACTGCGACGACATAGAAGATGTAGGCATCAATCCTGTCCGCCGAGGCCGCCAAGTGGGTTCGCCGCTTTTAAGCTGAAAATAGACGGCGTTGAGTTCAATCAACGATCGCGTGGCTTCACTAAACGAGTGCAAATCGCTATATTGCCGATCGCTGATAGCCGACACCTGTTGCTCATAGAAGCTATCGACCTGGGCGAGGGGCTGAGATTTTAAGGATCGGGCGGCAGCGGTTTGTAGATCTATGCCATCTTTGGCCGATTGTTGGGCTTGCAGCCGGATCAATACCAATATTTCCTTTTGACTGCTCTCGTCCTTAACCTTGCCATAGGCCGGATTCACCAGCCGAGTTAGAAGCTGTGTAACCAATTCTCGTACGGATGGATCGGCATGAATAAATCGATCGGGATGGAGCAACTTCGCGACCGATCGGTAGCGCTTCATCAACCGCTGGCCATCTGCCGTCACCGGAATCCCAATCACAGCATAGGGATCAACCAACCAATTTTGCCACTCGGGAGAATACTCAAGAACCATGGAAGAGCCTGCAAAATTAGAGGGGCATTGTTTTGTCTAGACCTAATGCTGGAAATCTATCAGGCGTTAACGAGTGCAGTCTGATCCCTATGATGCCGATGAGTCGAGCTTTTAGGGCGGTAGGGAGCCATATTCCCATAGCGCCTATAAAATCAGGATAAATCCCTAGGGACCTAGAGGTAGATTTACGGATAATACTCAATAGAATTACGTAATCATGAGAACTCATTTCTGGGCTGCATGTCATTGAATGTAAATTATTTGAAGAGAATCTAAGCACTTATACTACTTACTTTAATGGATTTGCCGTAATTTTACGATTACTATTTACGATTACTATAGGTTGCTGAAATCTAAAGTTATGCAAGTCTCACTCGGGTACCATAGGATCATTTAGGGGATTGGCTCGAACTGGTCGCTCGAAATGACCGAAAAAACTCTAAATTCACCCTTCAATCAGCGGTTTCCCCCACCATGCTCCAGCGTCTTAAAAATCGAAAAGTTGCGGCCATCTGGGCGATCGCAGGAATAGCGCCCCTCGCACTCCCTGGGTTTGGGGAGGTCCATTTGGCTGGCTTACATCGGTTCTACTTAAAAGAATACGGTTGGGGGATGGTCTACTTGTTTTTTGGCCTATTCACGCCGATTCCCTGGATTGCAGGCGTAATAGAAGGCGTATGGTATTTGGTGCAAGATGAAGCGCAGTTCAATCAAAATTTTAATCAGGGGGTTACGTCTGACTGTATCGCTGTAGAGGGTGGCGCTATAGAGGGGTCTAACCTGGGGAAAGCCTCCCCGCCCTTCATTGTCAGGAGTGTGAATCCGGCGGTTAAAACGGCAGAAGCGGTCCGGGAACTCGATCGGTTGCGGCAAGAGGGGTTACTGTCGGAGTATGAGTTTGAGCAGAAGCGGCGACAGTTGATCGATCGGCTTCGGTAACGATTCGGATAAACTCCCTGACTAACACCTTGCTCGCTGACTCTTGAGCACTGACTCTTGAGCGGCATCGGCTAAGATGACACTAGTATAGATACTCTAAGCAATCTTTAAGCTAGCAACTATGCGTTGGCAACCGTCATTAAAACTTGGATTAGAACTCATAGATTGGCTCAGCCGTGAAGTGCTGAATCAGATCAAATCTGTGTCAGCGGGGGGGATTTCCGGGCAAGTGCTGAAAGCTAAAGTTTCGGCGGATCCGTACTATCGTTTTCAGTCTGTTGGCGAAATTCAAGCGGCGGCGGCGATCGGAATTACCATAGATGTGAATACTGCCACCATTGACGATTGGTTGCGGTTGCCGGGTATTTCCATTCATCAAGCCCGATCGCTCTCGACTCTGATTGAATCGGGAGTACAATTTTACAGTATCGAAGATCTGGCCGCTGTCTTGGGCATTTCTCACCAACGCCTTGCTGTTATCGAACCGATTTTGCAGTTTCAATATTACGACTGGGACAGCATTGGCCGGACCGATCGAATTGATCTCAATAGTGCCGATGTCGATCGTCTTAAAACCCTGCCCAACGTTGGTCCTGTTTTAGCCAGAGCAATTGTCCGTCACCGCACGTCCCACGGTCGTTACGATAGTCTGGTCGATCTTCAAGACCGATTGAATCTACCTCAAGAGACCACTGCGGCGTTGATGCATTACCTGAAATTTTGACGATTAAGGTTTAAAGATGAATGACGGCATTCGTCCGTCGAATTATTCCCAAGTCGAAAATTTCCCGGCGCAAATTTCAAAAGCGGAAGTAAAATCAATTTAAGATACGGTTGTGTCCTGAGCGAATCGGCATTAGTCGAAAAATCAGCACCACAGCCGATCGTCAACTTGTTAAGTTCTGCCTTCGATCGAGGATTTTCCCGCCATGATGATTGATATTGCCCAAACCCTGCTCCAGAGTCCTATTGATGTGACTCACTTGGCCCAGATTCCCCACATCGACCTATTCCAAAGCCTCCACATCACCGACACCGAACTTCTCGGCCAAGTCAACGGCATAATCAAAGAGACCGATTTGGGCGGAGATATATCAAAATCTTGGCAACATTTTGTCAAAACAGGTCAAGTCTGGGCCTTTTTAATTGGTGCGATCGTGGGCTATTTGGCCAAAACGTTCACGAGTTACGGTTAACGCGCCACCCATAAAAAGATCGGCGAATAATTCTAGGGACGCATCCACCATCCAAATCATCATCCGTTATCAGGCGGGACGATTGACGTACGATCGCAACCCACGGGATAATCCGTGGCTGTCCTTTCGGCGCGTTTGGCCTGAATGCGTTCCTTACCCGTGCAGCAAAGCTCAACTCCCAACTCTGAAAAATCTGCCACTTGGAGCCAGCGTTTTGAAGGCGCACTCCATCCCGCTATTGTGCTTTTTAATGCCAGTATTTCCTTTGACATTGAACTAATTGAATACGATCTGACGGGTTCCCAGGCCCATGCCAAAATGCTCGCCAAACAAGGCATCATCTCTACTGTCGAGGGCGATCAACTGGTGTCAGGGTTAGAGCAAATCCGTCAGGAATACCGATCGAATCAGTTTCATCCAACGGTGGACGATGAAGATGTTCATTTTGCGGTCGAAAAACGGCTGACAGCAATTGTTGGCGATGTGGGCAAAAAACTTCATACGGCCCGATCGCGCAATGACCAAGTTGGGACCGATACGCGTCTGTATCTGCGCGACCAAATCCAACAGATTCGCCAAGCCATCAAAGCCTTCCAAGGCGCATTGTTAACCCACGCCGAGCAGCATATTGAAACCCTCATCCCCGGCTACACCCATCTCCAGCGCGCCCAACCCATTAGCCTTGCCCATCATCTACTGGCTTATGTCGAAATGACCGAGCGGGATTGGGATCGTTTGGGTGATGTTTCAAAACGGGTGAATATCTGTCCCTTGGGTGCTGGAGCGCTAGCGGGGACGACATTTAACATCGATCGACATTTCACTGCATCTGAACTTGGCTTTGAATCGGTATATGCCAATAGTTTGGATGCCGTCAGCGATCGGGATTTTGTCGTGGAATTTATGGCCGCTGCCAGTTTGGTCATGGCCCACCTGAGTCGGCTATCTGAAGAAGTGATTTTTTGGGCGACTCAGGAATTTGGGTTTATTTCTCTGACCGATGCCTGTGCAACGGGATCCAGTATCATGCCCCAAAAGAAAAATCCTGATGTCCCAGAATTAGTGCGCGGCAAAACGGGACGGGTTTTTGGTCATTTGCAGGCGATGTTGACGGTGCTTAAAGGCTTACCGTTGGCTTATAATAAAGATTTTCAGGAAGATAAAGAAGGACTATTTGACACGGTGAAAACCGTCAAGGCTTGTCTTGAAGCGATGACTATCTTGTTTGACGAAGGCATTGTGTTTAAACCTCAGCGCTTGGCGGATGCCGTGGCCGAAGATTTCTCGAATGCAACCGACGTGGCGGATTATCTGGCCGCTAAGGGGGTTCCGTTCCGGGAAGCCTATGGGTTAGTCGGAAAAGTCGTACGCACTTCTCTGGCGGCGAATAAACTGCTGAAAGATTTGACGCTTTCGGAATGGCAGGCGCTTCACCCAGCGTTTGAATCAGACATTTACGCAGCTATTGCCCCTCGTCAAGTTGTTGAAGCCCGCAATAGCTTTGGCGGAACTGGATTTAATCAAGTGCGATCGGCGTTGAGTGTCGCTAAGTCACGGCTCTAGATCTTTTCTTGCTGTGCCTGTTCTGCTTGGGTTTGTTTTGCTTGAGCCTGCTCTACTTCGGCTTGAAACTGTTCGAGTTCTTCCTCGCTCATCTCTTCAAGCCGTTTCGCCATCACCGCTTCCTCGTAATCCTTAAGCTGCTGTACATAGCTCATTTTTTGCGTAGCGGCCCGGAAGAGATAGGTGGAAACCCAGCCCAGTAGACCGAGCATAAACACCGCCTGACTCCAGATCCCCGCATTGGCTGAATCCAGGCCCGCAAACACAAACAGCAGATATAGCCCGCCGCCCACCATGAAAACCCCAAAGGTAATCCCGATCGCATCAATCCGTCGCATGTCTAAGCCTCAATTTTCCGACGATAAGGCCGGAAATTCAAAAACGGAGCTAACACCAGCATTCCTGGGAAAAACAAAAACACCAGGGAATACATAAACACCCGTTCGTAGGATGAGCAGACATACCAGCGCGCCTTCAGATAGAAGTAGACCGCCAAGGGCATGACCAACAGATATGCGCCACCCAAAATCAAATACAGCAGTGCTACGACCATAAAATCCTCTTATCTCAACTCTACTTATTCTACATTACTCCGAATTTTCGGTGAATGAGGCGAGGAGTTGTGCTATAAAAAATAGTGCAGATAAAAACGTTGCGATTCGCCGCATTAACGGTAGAATTTGTTTTGATTGGTTCACCTCCTATGAGGATTGCATCACGGGGGCATGGCGGAATGGTAGACGCACCAGACTTAAAATCTGTTGATCGCAAGGTTGTGAGGGTTCAAGTCCCTCTGCCCCCATCTTTGGACTAAGTTGTTTGCTCCGATATTTTGCGGATTTCTACGTAAATCTCTCTAGATCTTATTTAATGCATATAATTATAAATCGGATAGTACATATAACTATTCAGCCATAATTTAGTTTGTCTGCATTGATACCATTAGGGTGCGAGGACATTCCAAGAGTGAAAAAAAGTTTATCGGCCCGTGAGCTTCAAATTGCTCAGCAAACAATTTATCATTCTTTACTAGAAATCGTGAAGAAGTGGCCGCCTGAAGAGGTGCTGCTTGAATTTAAACGTTTGTTTTTATACCATGGTGATTCTGTAAATACGGCGGCGTTGAATGCGCTATATGAAATTATTTTTCACGATAATGAGGAAGAGTTTCGCAACACTATAAAGCGTGCGTGCTATATTCTTGTGAACAATTGGGATGCAAATCGTCGTCATAAGTCAATTCAAGATTTGATTACGGCGTTTCAAGATGAGAATTTACCCCGATCGATCATTTCTCCAACATTAACTCGGCTACGGATTTGGATCCGAAATTTTCAGCAAAGTCAGGACTACAGTGATCTGAAGCTTTTTGCCGATCGGTACAATACAATTGAGTCTGGTGAGACGTTGAATGATGGCCCTTGGGTGCGACGCTATACGTCCTACTTGTTGGTGCCGCAATATGCTGACATGCGAAATTCTATTGAGCAACGGGAAGCAGCAAGGTCAATGGCGCAGCAGTTACGAGAGAAGTTTAAGTTTGATTTAGCGATGTATGTGGCTAGGTCGCAATCTATATTGCTGAACAATACGCCATTGAAGAATCCGACGGCGTTGGGAGATGATACATTGCGTTTGATTAAGCTTATTGTGGCGAAACGTGGGGCTTATAGCTATGGTAATTTGGCAAATATTTTTCTTAATCAAATCCAAGCCCTGACCTATATTAAATTTAAGCGTAGTTTACAAAATTATTTAGGTTTTTCGGTGGAGGCATCGAATTTTTCCAATGTGCTTCAGACTCGGATGGCAGATAAGTTGAATAGTTTGTATGAGGAGCATCATAATGATGTAGTGACTCCTGCTCTGATTTTGCGGACGAGTAATCGAATGATTGAATTTTTGACGATGGAAAACCAGAATGAACCGTCGTCCTTGTTTGTGTTGTTATTGTCGCAGGGCAATCCGATGACGTTAGTGGTGACGTTGTTGAAGTTGATGCTAGTGTCCAAGAATTCACGGACACATTTAGAGGCGCGAATTGCGGATTTATTGCGATATTACGAGGAGATACCGGAGCAAGATTGCCGTTGGGTTGTGAATTTTCTAGAGATCTTCAATGTGACGTTTACAATTTATGGGGACAATGTTCAGTACAATCTCATTCAAATGAAAGAGAATAACCCTGAGTATGATTCCCTGATTCAGGGTAGTACAGATGAGGTGAATTTAGATTCTTATCATGTGTTTTCGCAATTGCGTCCGCGCCATTTGATTCCTGAAGAAGTGCTGGAGATGATTGAGCCTGAACTGATTGAGCCTGAAGTACTTGTGTCCTCAGATGATTCTATAGATCATGAAGCCTTTTCATTTTAGTTTTTCTTTTCAATTACCTGCCGTTGAATTTTTTTGAGAGATTGATCGGTATGACGGGCGATCGTGGAGACTTTTCATTTTAGAGATTAGAGACTGTCGATATATCTTTTGGTGATTTGGCTGGTCGTAATTAGGTTTTTAGCAAATGTTCCATGGCCCACGGGACATTGGGTTTTGAGCATTTCTAAATTTAGTTGTTCTGCGATCGTCCATCGAATTTTCAACGGACGTTGATTGTCTTCTATTCCGTAGGTGAGGTAGTCTGATTTTCTGATTGCTTTGTCTAAAAGACCTTTAGTTTGTATAAAATTTCCTGGATCATTTAGTGGTTCAATTTGGATGTTGAGAAGTTTTGAAAGGGTATCTATATCTGCAATTAGCCAAGTTTCGACATCGCGAATGGCAAGTCCAGTTAGGCTACGATCATAAACTTCATTTTGATTACAATCGAGATGGTTATTTTGAATGATTTTAAGTGCCTCTTTGAGTTTTCGATCGCGCTCTTCGAGAATATTATCAGCATCGACGACCAAGACAATCATATCGATTTCGTCGGGTTTCCAAACGCTCACAACTTGACGAAGATATTTGGATTCGAGAATTGAGTAACCACTACGGACTTTACCTTTGCTTCCTTCACGCAAGGTTGGATGACGTTGGATGAATTCGCAATCAGGAAAACCTACTGCATTTAGTTCCCGGCGAATGAGCGTATGTAGTGCGCCTTCATGGGTGCGATCGATGACTTTGCCACCATCTTCCGGTTTAACGTAGGGAATGCTGGCCCCAAGTTCTGCTTCTCCTTCAGCGAGAAGTCCAATTCGGATGGGTCGCATCATGTAGGATTCCCTCCGAAGACATTAGTAAACCAAAGTTCTCCAAGTGCGCCATCATAAGCATCAAGGGCTTTTTGGAACGCTTTGGATTCGATCGGTAAGCTATGAACTTGAGTTTTGCCTTCCTTGTCTAATTCAACGGCACGAACTTGTTTAGGTTCTACATAATTTAATAGGACAGGTAAATGGGTTGTGATTAAAACTTGAACAGGTTTACCATTGATTCCTTCCGTTGAAATCAGTTTTAAAAGTTCCATCATTTTATGCAAAAGCCAAGGATGAACACCATTTTCGATTTCTTCAAAGCAAAGAATGCTGGGCGTTTCAATTTGATAGATTGCAGTTAGGAAGGCAAGAATTCTGAGTGTACTATCGGAAACTTCAGAGGCAGGAATTCGGTGATCTGAATAACGATCGACTAAATTAAGAAGAAAATCTTTATTTTTGCTTCTTTCTAAAGAAATCCTACCTATATTTGGAACAAGTTCAGAGAGCCGTTTTTCTAGCTCATCGAATCGTTGTCTATTATCGAGCATTAAATCTCCTAAAGCCTCTGCAATCCCTTTTCCAGATCGTTCCATTCCTTGATTAGATGACGTTGATTCATTTATGGAGTTTGGCGAAAAATCATAGACTCTTACGCTTTT
>JANXNM010000528.1 GCA_025354065.1 Synechococcales cyanobacterium 340R_concoct_173_sub
TATACAAAGATCGTAGAATTAAAGATAACTGAACCATCACCCCACTATATACAGTGTTTCTTATGAGACCTCGAAAAATTCAGATTCCAACCCGAGCTAGTATTTTTGTAGAAAAAAACGATGTGATTGAACTCGATCGGATTCGCGCTAAACGTGGAGCAAGTCGAAATTCAATTATTAGACAGGCGATCGCTCAATATATTGCTTCACAACAAAACGCCGCTTAAAGCTTTCTCAGGGCTTTAAACGGCGTTCCAATTGTTCACGAAATCAGAAAAGTTTTAGAAGGACCTCTGATTTCACACGTACTAACGCCCGCAAGGGAAGTTAGCGGTTCAGTTACAATGCTACATCAAAACTCTCATTTTTATCAAAATGATAAACAGGATTCATCATCTTCCGAGTCCCGATCGGCTTACCGGGATGTCTATCAAAGTATAGCTCAAAACGATCGCATTGAGTATGGAATAAACCAACTCGATCGCACAGTCCGTAAGGTTTTTGAGCGTTTACTAAAAAATAGTGCTAGACAGCATCTCACCGTCTTTTCATGCCGCTGGTTAATCGATCGGATAACCGCTAGTCCCTATAGTCGATGGCTGTCGAGGATTGTCGATAGGCTGCTGGTTGCGATCGAGAATCACGGAGGTCAGGATAATGTTTAATCCCCCCGTGATTCTCCAAGCAACTGAAACCGAGTTTCAGAGCGCGATCCGTGATGAGTTCATTAATAAATCTGGCATCTGTCCCGATCTATTCGAGACGATCGCGGAATTTGCAACAGACCAAGAGATTGAAAACGGTGAAATTATTGGAGAACCGATCGCAGAATTTCTCAACTGGGAAATTAAGGAATCTCAGCTAGGGTTCTCTAATCGTCAGACCATCCTCGCGCTACTCCTTCGGAATGAAGACGGTACGCCCTTCCAAGCCAAACTAAACCAACAGACATGGGATAAATCGAAGGAACGCTACGGCAAGCCCTACAAAGCCCCTAAGCGTTCTGAGGGTGAATTCTCCCCTGCATATTTGCCCCCGATCGGTAAAACCATCCGCCAATCCCTAGGGCATCCATTAGACGGCTCATTCTGGGATTCTATAGAGGCTGATCCAGCGATCGATATTGTCATTACTGAGGGTGCTAAAAAATCAGCTTGCGCTCTATCCCATGGGATAACCACGATCGCTCTATATGGCTGTGATGCCGGATCCAAAAAAGTAGATGGTGAACACGTACTCATTCCCGACCTAGCAAGATTCTGCCAGCCCGGTCGGACCTTCATCCTTGCCTTTGATAAAGACGAGAAACCTGAAACTGTAGAACGGGTGAACCGGGCGATCGGGCGGCTGTCTTGGCTTTTGGGTAAGCAAGCGAAAAAAATCACAGTCAAAGTTGCACAGTGGAACCCAAGGCAAAGCAAGGGCTTAGACGACCTTGTAGTAAATTGTGGTCCCCAAGCATTGCACAAGGCGATCGCAGAAGCCAAAAGCTCAAAAGTTGCTGCATTCGTCCGACCTGACATCACAAATCGTTTAGCGAATCGAGTGAAGCGGACCCCCGATCGCAATATTGGGAACCTGGAATTTAAGGCCATTGCTCACAAACTGCCTACGTCTGGACTTGTTGTACTCGTGGGACCAAAGGGAACCGCAAAAAGTGAAGCGATCGGCATCATGAAGGGCGATCGGTCTTGGCTCTCGATTACTCATAGACGAAGTATTGGACGCGACCAGGCGGCGGGGTGGAATGGCGTACTGCTTCAAGATGGCGATCGGATTGGCTCCCAAGCCTTGAAGTCAGACGGAAGCCCAGCAAGCGGCGCGGCGGTCTGTTTCCCCTCGTTGTTATCTGCCGAAAGATTGAGCCGTGAAGTTGCTATTTTCGATGAAACTACAGCAGGCTTAGAATTTGTACTTAGTTCCAAGCTCTGCAATAAAGACGGCATCCGACCGCTTTTAATTGAGGAGACTGAAAGAACTATTCGTGATGCATCTTTGGTAATTTTGGCCGATGCAGACATGACAGAAGAGACGATCGCCTACTTTGAGGCCATCCGTGGGGAAAGGGCTTATGTGGTCCAGTCAGAACGCAAGCCCCTAGGCTATGTGGTCCATAACATGACTGGGAGGAAAAATCAGACGATCGCAGAATTTCTCCGTCAAGCAAAGGAGATCCCAGACGGGAAATTCATCTACTTCAACTCAGACTCAAAAAAACTTGTGAATGCCCTAGAAATCGCTCTCACAGCGATCGGAATTAAGGCACTCACCTTCACCCAAGACAACAGCGGGGAAAGCTTACAGCGGTCTCTCATCGAGGGCAAGGGAAGCAACCTACACGAATTCGCAATGATGGGAATTAAGGTTTTTCTCTCGTCTCCATCAATAACCCAAGGATTTAGCCTAATCTACAATACCGATCGAATCGTCAGCCGATGGGGTATCTACACAGGCGGATCAATCAGTGCCCAAGACATTGCTCAATCTCCCGATCGTATTCGTTCGGATGTACCGCTCTATCTTTCGATCGCAGAACGCGGATCCGCTTACAGTCGTCTGGGAAAAGCAACCAATCAAAAACAGTTCCTTAAAGATTTTGAATCTGTCAGCACAACATCAGCGCAACTGGTTAGACATTCCCTATCTGCGACGGCGGCAGCGGCAGTCGATGCAATGGATTACCAAAATCGCAATCTTTTGATGTTGGCATCGATCGAAGTTTCCCGAAATTTGGGAATGGTCGCACTTCGAGAAACAGTTCTCTCTCATCTTCGACTTGAAGGGAAGCGGATCCAAGACTATGCCCCGGCGATCGATGTTGCGGCGGCAAAAATGGCAGGTCAGACGATCGCGGCGGCGGGTTCAAAGCTCAAGGCTGACCATGCGGCGGCGGTCGAAGCTGCGGCGGATCTGACTGAAGATGAAGCCAAGATTCTAGAGAAAAAAGCAGAGAAACAGGCACTAACGCTAGAAGA
>JANXNM010000530.1 GCA_025354065.1 Synechococcales cyanobacterium 340R_concoct_173_sub
ATTTGTAATCCGTCCTGTTGATTAGTGATTTTAAATCCCAAATCTCGTAATATTTCGAGACCAACTTGGAATGTTGTAGCACTCACAACGAGCCGATCGCAATAGTATTGTGGTGAGATGTGTTCTCCGGTGCGGGCAAGATATTTGGCAATACCAATGAGTTGAGACCAATTGTTCTGCATGGGTAAACAGTAGTCTAGTGCAAGAGGTTGTTGAGCGGCGATCGCGTGTCTGAATGCAATTTTTAATGTATTCCAATCGCTTGGACATTGAGTCAATCGTACTACTTTTTCAGTTGATTGGACGGATTCAGTTCGCCAGTCGAGAATTGGAATGGTATTTGGAATAGTATTCGGTTTAATGACGATCGGATTGACAGGACAGCATTCGATTAATCGCACTTCATAGCGTTGCTTATGAACATTATTTTCGAGATATACGATCGCATCACAGAGACCTTTCGGCATTTCGTCTTTGGAATGTCCCCACCAGCTTCCTGGAATACTATTTTTTCTTGTATTACTGTGTAATTTAAATTCTGTTTGCAAGTAAACAATTCGCTGCTGTTTGCTGTCTTTAATATTTCTAGTAACTAGATCGTCAAACTGTACATTTTTTAATAGTAAACGCGGTACCGGATTTCCGATTCCACAAGGTTCTATGAATCGAAGTGCTTTGTAGAGTTCTTCTCCAAGTTCTGCAACGGTGACGCAGAGATCGGGTGGTGGAAGAGTTGCATTGGGCTTATGTAGTCGTAAATGATGATCAATAGCTTGGGTAAAGAGGACTAGATTTTCACCCTGTAAACTCAAGCTCACGGAATTAGGATGTCCGCCTAGCCGATTAATTAAATGCATTTGTGGTTTCAGTAAGTCATATAAATCCTGGGACGATCGCCCCACTCCTCGTACAATTTCAGGATCTTCTTCTGTACTGAATAAAAACGTAGGTTTTTGAAAGATTTCTTCGATCGTTTTGCTAACACTAGTCAAGGTATTGAAATTCCATTGCGGATTGGTCAGAACGATCGCTTTAGTGGTCGATAAATCAATAGTCTGAATGGCAGTTAAAACTTGATCGAGTATTTCTTTATGTAATCCCAGTGATCGGGTATAACCAAG
>JANXNM010000537.1 GCA_025354065.1 Synechococcales cyanobacterium 340R_concoct_173_sub
AGATTGCAGAATACCGTCATTTCTTGTTTGTCTGGCAAATCTTGAATGATAGTCCGATCGGTCTTCAAACGACGTAATAGAAAGGGCTGCACCATACTCCGCAGCATTTGCAATGACATGGTGTCGCCATATTTTTCGATCGGAATTGCAAATCGTCGTTGGAAAAATTGTTTAGATCCGAGATAGCCGGGATTCAGAAATTCCATAATGGACCAAAGTTCAGAAAGACGGTTTTCTACAGGTGTCCCGGTTAAGGCAATCCGAAATTGTCCTGTGAGTTCTCGAATCGATTGGGTTTGTTTTGAATCCGCATTTTTAATATTCTGCGCTTCGTCAAGAACCAACCCACGCCAAGAAATTGGTTTAAGCGTATTAATATCGCGAGTAACTAAGGCATAGCTAGTAATCACGAGATCGATTTTTCGGGTGCGCGTCACAAAATTCGGCCCTTGCGATCGGCCAGTCCCATGATGTAACAACACCGTCAAACTCGGCGCAAATTTCTGCACTTCCCGCTCCCAGTTTCCCATCACAGAGGTCGGACAAATCAATAATGTGGGTCCAGTCAGCGCATTTTGTTCCTTTAAATGCAGCATCAAGGTCAAAAACTGTACCGTTTTTCCCAATCCCATATCATCCGCAAGACAAGCGCCCAATCCCCAGCGTTCCAGAAAAGCCAACCAGCCAGCACCTCGGCTTTGATAGGGTCGCAATGTGCCATTCAATCCAGCGGGCGATTCAATGGGATCGGGCGTTTGATTGTTCTGTAGAGTTTGGAGTAATTCTTGCAAGACTCCTGAAGCTTCAAAGTCCACGACCGTCAGCTTTTCAATAATTTTTCCATCGCCTGAACCGATTCTCAACACATCTTCCAATGTCAGCGTCGGATTGACTTTACGATTGTCAAAAAACGCCTGAGCCGCCCGAATATCCTGGGGTTTGAGTTCGACCCATTCGCCATTAATTTCCACAATAGGCATTTTCAAAGCCACCAGTCGTTCAAATTCCGCCTTACTAATGGTCTGCTTCCCGATCGCCAGATCCCATTTAAAATTCAATAGCCCCTGCAATCCAATTCTCGGTTGTTCGCCTTTCAGCTTAGGCAAATCAGCCGACAGCTTAAGCCCAAATCGCGTATTCTCTTGCCGATCGCTCAAACCCGTTGGCAACACAACCCCAATGCCATGGTCTTGCAACTTGAATCGCACCGATCGAATCAATTCATAGGCTTGATTTGCATCCAAAATCGACTGCATTGGCCGAGAGGTTCTGAGGCTAGATTCGAGCACCGGAAACAGCTTTGAAGCATTGCCTAACCCCGCCAAAAATGTCTCGTGGGGATCGTTCAGCCGCAGTCCCGACCATTCCAGCCGAGAGGCAGGAGACTTCCAAACCTGCGCCGCTGTCATCCAAATCCTCGAATCCGCTACCGCCTGCAACCCATACTCTAACTGCCATTCCCGCGCTCCATACTGCGGAGGATTTAATTTAACCGCCACCCGAAACGATCGACTGGCATCTTGCAACGGCGCATACCAAGCCTCAAGCTGGGGCGCTAAAGTTGCTGCGATCGTCCCTGATACCTGAGCTTCAACGGGTTTTAGCCAAGGGCCGAGGCTGGTAGTGGGCGTGATCACCGGGGCAATCGATCGCACTGCATGATTAATTACCGTATCCAACACCGTCATTAAATAGACTTTTAGATTCTGCGATCGTTGAAGGGGCAACAATTCCTGAGATTCCTCCTGAGATTCCAACCTATAAAAACGACAACTCGGGGGAAAGCTTTGGACAAAATGCTGAAGATGGGACTGATCTGTTGCACTATCGAGTAGAACGGTCCAGTAAGCGATCGACCGTGCCTCACCTAGTACCTGCGGCAAATATTTCCCCCGCACCATCAAGCTCATGCTCCACCGCACCATATGTACCCAGTACAACAAACTGTCGCTCATCCACGCCCATGAGTTATCTTGACGATGCAGCGGCAAATGGGATAACCAGTGATAGGCCTCAGAAATGGAAAGTGAAATGCCTTGAACGGACCAAGGTTGCAGACCGATCGATTCAGCCTCTCGATCGGTCTGTTCAGAAATGATCGGTAATCCGTCCGCTGTCGGTAATGAAATAGTGCAGATTTCGCTGATAAACGCAGTCTGAGCCGATAGCGGGCAGAGAGTTTGCTTCTTCAACCAATTCTCTAAGCTCTCGCTGCCCATACTATACGGATGGAGAGGCTGCGCTAGAGGGTTGGTTGAATTTCCGGTAGATTCTTCCGCAATTACACCGCTACGCCACTCTTCGGCCCAGAGGAAAAATTTCGCATTAGGTACGTCACTGTCTGGAGCGATGGCCAGCAGCCAATTTCCTTGAATAACAGTCATGAAACCTCTTTCCCCTCGCACAGATTGTCCGCTATGAGTGTTCACATCAGTCATCCACTCAGAAATTTAGCTTAGCGCGGTAGGGACCGATCCTCTCCTTTCAAATTCACAAACTCAGATAGCCGTTGAGTCGAATTCTAATTCCCCCTCTTTGTTCTAGTTCCCCTCGTTTTAAAGGGACTAGGAGGATCGAGTCTCAACCGCCCCAACCTTCAACTTTTCAAACACTCTCTCAAGCTTGATTACCGAAGGTTAGGGATTAATGTTAAATTAAGTTAACAAATGTTCTCAGGATTAAACGATTACCCATTAAAAGGTGGATCCATAGGATTTATAGATCCAGAATGGATTTACCCAGCAGGGCAAAGTTTTTCTCTAAGCCGTTGCATCCAAACCTTAAGAGCGTATTGACTCTATGAAACCAACTCTGAAGACTGTTCTGCTGTGGGCATTACCTACTATTGTTGTCGGATTTTTCATCTGGCAGAGTTCGTTCATGCCCATGACCACGAACCCAGCGAATAATACCGCCCGCAATGCGGCCAGCACTCGGATGACCTACGGACGGTTTCTGGAATATCTAGATGCTAAACGCGTCAAGAGTGTTGATCTGTACGATGGTGGACGGACGGCAATTGTTGAAGCGTTTGATCCTGAATTGGATAACCGGGTGCAACGGCTACGGGTCGATTTACCCGGTAGCTCACCAGATCTAATCGCTCGATTGCGTGAGTCAAATGTTGAACTAGATTCCCATCCCATTGGTAATGACGGCGCGCTCTTGAGCATTTTGGGTAACTTAGTGTTCCCAGCTATCTTACTATCGGGCCTGTTTTTCTTGTTCCGCCGATCGAACAACATGCCTGGTGGTCCTGGACAAGCGATGAGCTTTGGTAAATCTAAGGCGCGCTTCCAAATGGACGCTAAGACAGGCGTGATGTTTGACGATGTTGCAGGGATTGAAGAAGCTAAAGAAGAACTTCAAGAAGTCGTGACGTTCCTGAAAACGCCTGAGAAATTCAGTGCGATCGGTGCAAAAATCCCCAAGGGTGTGCTGCTTGTCGGACCTCCGGGAACGGGTAAAACACTTTTGGCCAAAGCGATCGCCGGAGAATCGGGCGTACCATTCTTCAGCATCTCTGGATCTGAATTCGTCGAAATGTTTGTCGGAGTCGGCGCATCTCGCGTTCGTGACTTGTTCAAAAAAGCCAAAGAAAACGCACCTTGCATTATCTTTATCGATGAAATTGATGCGGTTGGTCGTCAACGTGGCGCTGGAATTGGCGGCGGAAACGAC
>JANXNM010000551.1 GCA_025354065.1 Synechococcales cyanobacterium 340R_concoct_173_sub
CTTCGTGTCCCAAGAACTGCGAGCAGCGGAAGACCCAGAATTTGAGACGTTCTACACGAAGAACATTCTTCTGAACGAAGGCATCCGGGCTTGGATGGCGACTCAAGATCAACCCCACGAGAAGTTTATTTTCCCAGAGGAGGTCCTGCCACGTGGTAACGCTCTCTAATCAAAATTTTGTCGGAACTCGCGACCAAGAATCCAGTGGATTTGCTTGGTGGTCTGGTAATGCACGTCTCATCAACCTTTCCGGTAAGCTGCTCGGCGCACACGTCGCCCATGCTGGCCTGATTGTGTTCTGGGCGGGCGCAATGACGCTGTTTGAAACCGCGCATTTCATCCCTGAAAAACCGATGTATGAGCAGGGCTTGATCCTGTTGCCACACATCGCAACTCTCGGCTGGGGCGTTGGTCCTGGCGGTGAAATCATCGATACCTTCCCGTACTTCGTCTCAGGTGTGTTGCACTTGATTTCGTCGGCGGTTCTAGGTTTGGGTGGAATCTATCACGCGGTTCGTGGTCCTGAAACGTTGGAAGAATATTCCACATTCTTCGGCTATGACTGGAAAGATAAGAACCAAATGACCAACATCATTGGGTATCACCTCATCCTTTTAGGTGGTGGTGCGTTCCTTCTGGTTGCGAAAGCAATGTTCTTTGGGGGCGTGTATGACACTTGGGCACCCGGTGGCGGTGACGTTCGAGTCATTACTAATCCAACGTTGAACCCGGCTGTGATTTTCGGCTATCTCCTCAAAGCTCCCTTTGGCGGCGAAGGCTGGATCATCAGTGTAGACAACATGGAAGACCTGATCGGTGGACACATCTGGATCGGATTTATCTGTATCTTCGGTGGAGTCTGGCACATCTTGACCAAGCCATTTGGCTGGGCACGTCGTGCATTGGTCTGGTCTGGTGAGGCTTACCTTTCCTACAGTCTCGGCGCTTTGTCCTTCATGGGCTTCATCGCATCGATTATGGTTTGGTACAACAACACGGCTTACCCAAGTGAATTCTTCGGTCCAACGGGTCCAGAAGCATCTCAAGCGCAAGCAATGACCTTCCTAGTGCGTGACCAAAAGCTGGGTGCAAACGTAGGTTCTGCCCAAGGTCCAACGGGTCTTGGTAAATACCTGATGCGTTCTCCAACTGGCGAGATCATCTTTGGTGGCGAAACCATGCGTTTCTGGGACTTCCGTGGTCCTTGGTTAGAGCCTTTGCGTGGTCCGAATGGTCTGGATCTTGACAAAATCAAGAACGACATTCAACCTTGGCAAGCTCGTCGTGCAGCGGAATATATGACGCACGCACCTTTGGGTTCCTTGAACTCAGTGGGCGGAGTTGCAACCGAAATTAACTCGTTTAACTATGTGTCTCCTCGGGCATGGTTGGCTTGTTCTCACTTTGTGTTGGGCTTCTTCTTCTTGATCGGCCATCTCTGGCACGCAGGTCGCGCACGTGCGGCGGTTGCGGGTTTTGAGAAGGGTATCGATCGTGAAACTGAAGCAACGCTTTCGATGTCGAATCTAGACTAATTTCTTCAGAACTTAGTTGATAAAAAGGCGACTCCTGGATTTCTGGGAGTCGCTTTTCACTTGAGCATTGATTTAATTAATCGATTAGTCGATCGTCAGCGCTGTATTTTTGGTCCACTTTAGTGTTGCTAGTAGATTTCCTTCCGCTATAACTCAAGTGTCTTAACTACTAGACCTCCTGCGAAAGTATCATGAAATCGTCTGTTTTAAAGATAAACTAAGCTCATAATTGTGAATCCCTGCAATTAAATTTAACCTTAATCCAAATCTCCTTCTCCTGTTTCGATACCTAGAAGAGAGTATTCTGAATATTTTCAATTTCCGGTTAACATGTTCAACAATAATTCTTTCTTTTGCTAGCTGCTGATTAAACTCCTTTTTCTCCTCCTCCGTTAGAGATTTTCCCTTGGTTTTTTGATTGGGGTTCTGCTGTTTTCATGAATATTTTTAATCCCCTGATATCCCTTGTCTGCTAATAGCTCTATCTTTTTCCCTATATCTGACTCTCTTTCCAGATTCGGAAATCATGCACTTTCCCTTCCCTGACTGCAACACAGATGATTTCTTGCGTTTTTTGATTTACTAAGATTTGTGATTTTACGGTATGACTCTTCTGCTTGCCGCTATAGAACCTATTTGACATCCTAACTAGAGGCTGAAAGTCGCTTTATCATTAGCCTGACAAAACAGAGGTTCATTTTTGTCATCGCATTTCCTAATGTTCTTTCATAGTTCTTTACCAATATCTTGCAGCGTTCCACCCAGGCATTCGACCGTTCCACTA
>JANXNM010000051.1 GCA_025354065.1 Synechococcales cyanobacterium 340R_concoct_173_sub
GTATTTTTATCCCAAAGACGATACGCCAGGTTGCACAAAGGAAGCCTGTAGCTTTCGGGACAATTATGCGCAATACACCACCAAAGGCATTACGGTCTTCGGGGTGAGCATGGACGATGAAGCCTCACACCAAGCATTCACCGCTAAATTTACCTTGCCGTTTCCATTGTTGGCGGATGTGGATGGCGCGATCGTGACGGCCTATGATGTGGCGGGCGATCGGAATGGGGTGAAGTATGCAAAACGGGTTACCTATGTGATTGAGTCTGGCAAGATTGCTCAGGTGTATGAGACGGTGAATACTGAAACTCATGCATCTGATATTTTGGCGGCGATCGGCTAGTTTCCTGGGGACATGGTTTGTGAGATATAGCGGCTATGTCCCTGATGCCGATCGGGAGTTGAGGAGTTCAGGGGGTTTGCGATTAAGTAAGCGATTTGAATACGTTAGGCTTAATCAAGGGATTGCAATTGTAAATTCTAAGAACTGTCCTTATTGTGCAGAAACTATAAAAGCTGAAGCTAGGGTTTGTAGACACTGTGGTCGTGATTTAAAGACATAGATTACTGGGTGCTCATACTCTAGAATGACTGCATAGAATCAGTACATAAGGTAAATCAGAATGAAATTAGACCGTATTACTACCTCTCCTGCTCGCATGAATGGTCAGCCTTGTATTCGCAACCTTCGCTTGACTGTCCGTAGAGTGATTGAGTTGTTGGCAACTTACCCCGATCGTGCAGAGTTGTGTCGAGAATTTCCTAGCCTAGATGATGAAGACATTAAACAGGCGTTAGTTTACGCTTCTACTTACATGGATGATCGAATCATTGAGTTATCCCAAAGCTATGAAGTTGTTGCTTGATCAGGGATTACCGCTTTCTACGGCGGCATTATTACGCGATGCAGGTATCGATACTATCCATGTAGGTGCAATTGAAATGTCTGAGGCCGAAGATGCGGAAATCATCCAGAGAGCCAGGAAAGAAGGGCGTGTTGTTGCCACGTTGGATGCAGATTTTCATGCTTTGTTGGCACTGGGTGGAGCAGTTTCTCCATCGGTTATTCGTATTCGGATTGAAAGGTTACGTGCTCAAGCATTCACAGATTTATTACTGGTAGTAATTGCTGAGTGCGAAGACGACTTAGAGCAAGGATCAGCCATTACGGTCGAGCCAAGCCGTATTCGTATTCGTCGTTTACCACTACTTTAGTGCATGATGTCTAACAATTCAAACGCACCGGACGGACGAAACCCGCTGGTGAATCGCGACAGGCCACGCTGCTGATTTTATGCGTTAGAAAGATAGTACGATCGCACTCTCAACCAACCGCCAGCAAATGCGAGTATCAATTAGCTCGATCGAGATTCCGCTATAATTTCCAAATGACCGACGTTTCCCTACAGTTTGGTTAACTTACAGTGGATATTAGCCCTTGAAAATGTGAAGCACGCGATGAATGCTACAGATAATTCCCCAATAGAAGATATGGAGTCGTCAATTTTGGTATCTGCGACTGAGTTACAGCATCAACTCAATGACTCACTCAAGCAACTGTCGCCAGAGCGCTTACAAGTGCTTGCTGATTTTGCGGCTTACTTGGCAAATGCTGAAAGCGAAGTTGCAACTCAAGAACTTCTGGCAATTCCTGGCTTGCTAGAGCGTGTTAAGCAAAATCAAGC
>JANXNM010000598.1 GCA_025354065.1 Synechococcales cyanobacterium 340R_concoct_173_sub
ACGAGTCGGGGCTTTGGAATTTTGGATGTCAACTATGGCGGAAGTACAGGCTATGGTCGAGTGTATCGTCAGCGACTTGATGGCAATTGGGGCATTGTGGATGTAGCCGATTGTGCGAATGGGGCGAAATATTTGGCGGATCAAGGCCGAGTGGATGGCGATCGGTTGGTGATTAATGGCAGTAGTGCAGGAGGCTATACAACCTTGGCAGCGCTGGCTTTTACGGATGTATTTAAAGCGGGAGCCAGCTACTACGGCGTAAGCGATTTGACGGTGTTGGCAGAAGATACTCACAAGTTTGAATCGCGTTATCTAGATAGTCTGATTGGGGCCTATCCAGCTCAGGCTGACATCTATAAGAGTCGGTCGCCGATTAATGCGATCGATCAATTATCTTGTCCAATTATTTTTTTCCAGGGTGATGAAGATAAAATTGTTCCGCCGAACCAAGCAGAATTAATGGTGAATGCGTTGAAGGAGAAGGGTTTGCCTGTGGCGTATTTATTGTTTGAGGGGGAGCAGCATGGGTTCCGAAAGGCGGAAAATATCAGACGATCGATCGATGGGGAGTTTTATTTTTATTCCCGTGTGTTTGGGTTTGTGCCCGCAGAAGAGTTACCGGAGATTCCGATCGCGAACCTCTAAGAGCCAATTAGGCGGCTAATTTTGGCGGCTAATTTTGTTAGCTAAAGTAACTACTCAGCCTTAAAACATGAAGCTAATTTTCTAGGAATGATGAGATCAAATCAATCTACGCAATGATGAAATTGAAGCAGAAAATATCGGGTTGTTTTTGCTCGGAACAAGGTGCTGTGAACTTTTGACGTCGGCGAGGAGGCTGGTGCGGAAGGGGGCGAGGAGTCGATCGGGAATTGAAGTAGACACGTTGATGATGGCTTTAAGTGAAATTTAGGAGCGATCGTTCATAAAAATTTATATTTTTCACAGGAAACAGCTTGTGTAATTCTATGAAATCAGGATAAATTATCAGAAATGACAGGAAATACACAGATTTTTTCGGTCTATCTACCTAAATTGGGGAGATGTACGAATTCTATTGGGTTATCTGCCCAAATCAGAGTGTTATGCGTAAAGTGGAAGGGTATCCATCCACTTTAAGGGTGATATTCGGAGTACTTCTGTATATTAAATAGTTATTCACCTCCCCTTTAACTTTCAATATAGATGTCAGATTTAACAAGCATTGAAAAGATTAAGCTAGAAAAATTGCTCGAAATGGACAGTGGCTATGTGCTTGATTTTTCAAACGGAAGCTTTCGAGAACTTATCTTTGAAAATTTGAATATCGATATATATGATGAAAAGTATAATTACCGCAGTGGCTCAAAAGCAAATCGACTGAGAGGTTTTTGGAAAGAAGAGTCTAATTCTACAGCAGGGGAACTAACAGAAACACTTTTAGAATACTGGAGAACAAAGAAGTCAATAGATTCTAAAACTATCACCACAGAGGAGGAGAAGTTACTTAATGAATGTCAAAAAATTGTAGAAAGATTGCAAGGAGTTAATGGGAAGAGTCGTAATCAAGACTCTCTGAAGAAAGAGGAGTTTTCTTCACTTCGATCTAGTCTTCTGACGGAATTTGATGGTTTTGCAAAGTTAGTGAGTTCGGAAGATAAGAAACAGCGAGGATTCTTACTTGAAAATTTGTTGGAGCGTATTTTTTCTCTTCATGAGATTCCAACTCGAAACAGCTTTAAGAGAAACGAGGGTGGAGAACAAATAGATGGCGCATTTAAGCTTGAGGGTTGGTACTACTTAATTGAATGTAAATGGACTCAAAAGTTAACAGATATACGTCAACTTGATAGCCTTTACGGAAAAATTAGCCGCTCTGGTAAACAGACATTAGGGTTATTTTTATCGATCAATGGTTGGTCAAAAAAGGTATGTCCCTTACTAAAGCAAAATCATGATAAATCTATCATTCTGATGGATGGTTATGACTTACGATCTGTTCTTGTTGAGCAGAATAATTTGAACTTAAGTGATTTACTTCTAAAGAAATTAGAATGTTTGAACTTTGAAGGAGAGCCATTTTACCGTGCAGGTACACTATTAGAAAACACTTCTGAACAATCGGATTGTGTAGGTTAAATGTGACGTGAAACCTAGCAGTCCACTAAGCATCCAGTTGATTCCGATCGGACCTTCAGGACGATCCTGGTGAATGATGTACTACACGGTTCGATTAGCATCAATTTTCTCATCTTTGGGAATGTCAAATGTTTTTTCGCTAGCACCTCGGGCTGCTCCAGTATCACCCGTGATGCTTGACTATTAAATCCAGTCAATTCAATTTTCAAGCGCTCTCCTCTCGTGTCTTCCTCCCCCACCCCCGCATCGCCCATAGCCCCACCATCAGCACTCCCACCAGTGCCCAAACCACCATCCGAATTTATATTCAATTATGATAGAAAATTCTGTAAAAGCGTCAAGTTCTTACTGATTCTAGCCGTGACAGAAATTCTGCGACTTCCGCCAAGCCTTGCAATTCCTGGCTTTCAGTAACACTCAAAGACTCACCTTTATCTTGACGATCGCGGAGAATCTGCAATCTCGCTTGAAGTACGATCGGGAACTGTATGCTTATGGGGCGATTTAGAGCCACCTCATCCGTAGCACGAGGAATGATCGCTACTGTAACCTGTCCACCGACCACCACATCAATCTTTAATTGACAGCCATACAGTAATCCCATCCCAACCAAAGGCGTAGCTTCCGAACCATTAATATCGATCGGGATTGACTGCCCTTCCCAGATGACAACGCCAGAATAAATATCGAAAATACAACGGCTACCATCACCCAAAGTCCCTTCTTCTCGACTATATGCAGAAAGACCGAGCTGAGTGACGATCGACTTGGGTAATGTCAAAAATCCTGTAAAACCTGTATCAAGCAGCGCCTCAATAACGACTCGCCGATCGCGACTATTTCCGACAACCAGACGAATCATTGCCTCACAATTTTGATCCACAATCCCTTGCATCATAGATGAGTGCCGGGTGCTCTGTAGCCGATCCGATGAACCCCTTCATGACCAATTCGGATGCGCCAAATCTGAGCATCGGGGCAACGATCGAGTAGCCGAGCACTTGCAGCGATCGTACTGTCAGCTAATTCAAATTCACCTGTTTCGATGTCGATCGCAACAATTTTGTCCTGATTACCCACTTCTACGATCGGGCGAATTTGGGTTTCATAGAGTTCATTACCTCTACGGGCATGTTCCTCTGGGCTATATCGCAGCGTTGGAGTTGGCATGGCGATCGGATGGAAACGATAGCTCTAGTTTAACGCAATCCTTCCCTGAGCTTCATCTATCGCAAGAGCATAATCAATTAATTGGCATAGCGAGGGCTTAGTAGTTCGACAAGCCGATAGTGGTTTTGGCTTCCTCGCCCACCCCGGCATCGCCCACAGCCTCACCATCAGCACTCCCACCATGCCCTTGCGCACTTTTCCAATTTGAGGATAGGTCAACAACTGATTAAATGTCGTTTCACAGGCATCATAGAACTGAATTCCTAGTTCAACTCCAAACTTCTCTGCAATGAACAAGGCTTCTGCATCAATATCCAGATCAGCTCTAGCATTAATTCGTAATTGATTCACGAGTTGATGCCTTGAAAACGCGATTGAAGATTTTGGCGCTTAGTTTTCCAGTACTGGGGCGTAACTTCGATCGACTCATCCATCTTTAACGCCTCCACGAGCATGGTCTCAAGCTTTGCCTCCTCGTAGCATCTTTGTTCTTCTCGAACTAGCTCATAAAAATAATCGCTTGCAGTACTGAAATGACCATCCTGCACACGAGACTCAATATAGTCACTCAACGATTTTGGAATCGAAATGTTGAGAGAAGTCATTGCCATGATAGAAA
>JANXNM010000619.1 GCA_025354065.1 Synechococcales cyanobacterium 340R_concoct_173_sub
TAGCGTCAGGCATAAGATCCGTTAGAGCGATCGCAATGGCTCCGCTTCCAGTTCCTAAATCTACCCAATTACCCGTAGCTAATTCAGGTGATTTTGCAATTATTTCAGCGACTAGATCAATGATGCATTCTGTCTCTGGTCGGGGAATTAAGACCGCATCTGACACTATCAGATCAAACTGTCGCCATGGAGTACGACCGACTAAATATTGAACTGGAACATTGTTGTAAATGCGTTGGTGCCATTTCGCTTGTAGCGTTGCGATCGGCCATTCACATTGAATACACGATCGGGTTTTATAAGTCTCAAATTTCAAACTTAAACGGTCTAAATCAGTCACCCCTAAAAGCAACCAATCTAGTTCCGCTAAAGCAATTGAATGCACGATCGCAGCCTGTTTTGCTTGGGCTAACCAGAGAACAAATTCAGGCACTGCGATCGGACTCATGGGTGAATAAGCTAGACGATTATGCCTTTTTCAACCAGCTAAACATTGCCCGAAGGTCGCTACCAACGGATTCAATTTGGTGTTCTGCTTCACGGCGGCGCATTGCTGTAAATCCAGCCTTACCGGATTGGTTTTCCAAGACAAACTCACGGGCAAACTGACCAGATTGGATTTCAGAAAGGATTTTTTTCATTTCCTTCTTCGTCTCATCCGTCACAATTCGAGGCCCACGCGTCAAATCGCCGTACTCAGCCGTGCTTGAAATACTGTCGCGCATGGTCGCTAAACCACCTTCGACAATTAAGTCCACAATCAACTTCACTTCATGGCAGCATTCAAAGTAGGCCAATTCAGGCTGATAACCCGCTTCCACCAAGGTCTCAAAACCAGCTTTAATCAACGCACTCAGGCCACCGCAAAGCACCACTTGTTCGCCGAATAAATCGGTTTCAGTTTCTTCACGGAATGTGGTTTCCAAAATTCCACCACGGGTACCGCCGATGCCTTTCGCATAAGCCATAGCACGATCGCGAGCTTGACCCGTTGCATCTTGATACACGGCAAACAACGCAGGAACACCCTCGCCTTGGGTGTAAGTCCGACGAACCATGTGTCCGGGTCCTTTTGGCGCAATCATGACCACATCTATATCCTTCGGTGGCACAATTTGGCCGAAGTTGATGTTGAAACCGTGGGCAAAGGCTAGAGTCTTACCTGCGCTGAGGTTTGGAGCGATTTGCCGTTCGTAGATGTCGCGTTGGACTTCATCAGGCAAGAGA
>JANXNM010000642.1 GCA_025354065.1 Synechococcales cyanobacterium 340R_concoct_173_sub
TAGCTCACTATCTGCTGGGTGGAATCGCCACTACGTGGGCGTTCTTCCTTGCTCGTTCACTATCACTTTGAAGAGCCTGGAGGACTATTAAGACATGGCAACTAAGTTTCCAAAATTTAGTCAAGATCTAGCTCAAGACCCGACCACACGACGAATTTGGTACGGAATCGCAACCGCCCATGACTTTGAAAGCCATGACGGAATGACAGAAGAGAAGCTTTACCAAAAGTTGTTCTCGACTCACTTCGGTCACTTGGCAATCATCTTCCTGTGGGCTTCGGGAAGTCTGTTCCACGTCGCATGGCAAGGGAACTTTGAGCAGTGGATTCTTGACCCGCTGAATATAAAACCGATCGCCCACGCGATTTGGGATCCTCAATTTGGTAAGGGCGCGGTTGATGCGTTTACGCAAGCCGGAGCTTCTTATCCTGTTGACATCGCATATTCCGGTGTTTATCACTGGTGGTACACGATCGGGATGCGTACTAACCAAGACCTGTATTCAGGATCCATTGGTTTGTTGATCTTCTCGGCAGTGCTATTGTTCGCGGGCTGGTTGCACCTTCAACCCAAGTTCCGTCCGAGCCTAGCCTGGTTTAAAAACAATGAGTCTCGCCTGAACCACCACTTGGCTGGTCTGTTCGGTGTTAGCTCCTTGGCATGGACAGGACATCTCGTCCACGTTGCTATCCCCGAATCTCGCGGACAGCATGTGGGTTGGGACAACTTCATGACCACCTTGCCTCACCCTGCGGGTCTTACTCCGTTCTTTACGGGTAATTGGGGAGTCTATGCTCAGAATCCTGACGGAATGGACCAAGTGTTCAACTCCTCCACAGGTGCTGGGACTGCAATCTTGACTTTCCTTGGCGGCTTCCATCCTCAGACTGAGTCCCTATGGCTCACTGATATGGCGCACCACCACTTGGCGATCGCAGTGATTTTCATCATTGCGGGTCATATGTACAAGACCAACTTTGGAATCGGGCATTCAATGCGCGAAATTCTGAACGCACACAAACCCCCATCGGGCAAACTGGGCGCTGGTCACACTGGCATCTTTGACACCGTCAACAACTCGCTGCACTTCCAACTCGGCTTGGCACTGGCATCCTTGGGTGTCGTGACTTCTGTAGTTGCGCAGCACATGTATGCAATGCCTCCCTATGCATTTATTGCTAAGGACTTCACCACAACGGCAGCGCTATACACCCACCACCAATACATCGCTGGTTTTCTGATGGTTGGTGCGTTTGCTCACGGTGCTATTTTCTTCGTCCGTGACTACGATCCTGAAGCGAATAAGAACAATGTTCTTGCCCGCGTTTTAGATCACAAAGAAGCCATCATTTCTCATCTGAGCTGGGTATCCCTATTCTTGGGCTTCCACACGCTGGGTCTGTACGTTCACAACGATGTTGTGGTTGCGTTCGGAACGCCTGAGAAGCAAATCCTTGTCGAGCCTGTCTTTGCCCAATGGGTACAAGCAGCGTCCGGTAAGGCACTGTACGGCTTTGGTACGCTTCTGTCTGATCCTAGTAGCTTGGCTAGCGTCAGTGGCGCAGCTTATCTACCCGGTTGGATGGCGGCTATCAACAACGACGGCAACTCTTTGTTCTTAAGCATTGGACCTGGAGATTTCCTAGTTCACCATGCGATCGCATTGGGTCTGCATACTACTACCTTGATTTTGGTCAAGGGCGCGCTGGATGCTCGTGGTTCTAAGCTGATGCCCGATAAAAAGGACTTCGGTTATGCCTTCCCATGTGACGGCCCCGGACGCGGCGGTACTTGCGATGTCTCTGCCTGGGATTCGTTCTACCTATCCATGTTCTGGATGCTGAATACAATCGGTTGGGTTACGTTCTACTGGCACTGGAAGCACCTGGCAATCTGGTCTGACAACGTTGCGCAATTCAATGAGTCTTCGACCTACTTGATGGGCTGGCTCCGAGATTATCTATGGCAGTATTCCGCTCCATTGATTAATGGCTACAACCCTTACGGCACAAATAATCTGTCGGTTTGGGCTTGGATGTTCCTAGGCGGCCACCTTGTGTGGGCAACTGGATTCATGTTCCTGATCTCTTGGCGTGGTTACTGGCAAGAGTTGATCGAAACCTTGGTCTGGGCACACGAGCGTACTCCTCTTGCGAACTTGGTTCGTTGGAAGGATAAGCCTGTGGCAATGTCCATTATTCAGGGTCGCCTTGTTGGCCTTGCACACTTCACGATCGGTTATGTTTTCACCTATGCTGCGTTCTTGATTGGCGCAACGGCTGGTAAATTCGGCTGATGACTAACCTTCTAAGTTAGTTGAAGACCCTCCCAAGTTGGGAGGGTTTTTTATTGGAAAATATTTTGGTGTGAGTCTGGACAATATCCGCCACAATATTGAAAGTGTTCGATTTTAAAGTGAGGATGTGATGTCTACAATAGGTGCGATATTAGCAGCGATCGCGGCAGTGGTTGCGACGTTTGGATATATTTTATTTGGCAAGCCTAAAGCTGAGACGACTCGTACAGTAGCGCCAACCGAAAAAGTACAATTGGAGCCGCTAGTTTCAGCGCCAACAGGTTCAGCATCTAAATGGGTGGAGCCGTCTATTCCACTACCTGTTGCAGATACAAGCGTTGATCCCTGGGATGACGAGACACCTAAAGCGGCTTTGAGCGTAGACGCTTTAACTTTAGATACGGTGGAACAACCCGAAGAATCACTGGAGGATCAATCCTCAGATGACATTCCTATAGAACTGAATTTGGATAACGCGACCCAAGTGAATGAGGTGGTGCAATCTTTGGTGGAGATTAGTACGGCACGATATGCGGTTCCATCCATTCAAGAAAACCCAATTCGATCGCAAGTGTTTGTCGCAATTCGGGATCCAAACTGTCCACCGCCAGAATCTCAAGAGTTGAGCCAACAGATTTTGGCTTGGGGACAATCGGGGACGGTAGAGAATTTGAAAACTGTGCTGAGTTATGCACAACATCCCGACGCGGTGATTCGGCGCTATGTGGCGGTGGCGATCGGTCAGGTGATGACAGCAGGAACGATCGGGGCTGGAATTCAGTCTGCGGTTCCGGTTTTGGAAACATTGACTTTAGATTCAGATATGAAGGTTCAGAAAATAGCGGCAAAGTCTTTGAAAGTAATTCAGGGATAAAGGGATTTACGATCGAAGAGAAATCAGCATTTAGAATGAAACGCCATCAGAAAATTTCAGCATTACCGTTCCGGGTTTTCCTAATTTTGGAATAATAATTTCGGTAGGCCGATCGCAAATCAAGCAGAGATCTTCAAAGGCAAAACTCCATTGCCCTTCTTTAGCCCAAGTTTGTAATAGTTTCCATTCAGTATCAAATGGTTTGCCATCAATCAATCGCCCACGAGCAAAATCATAATAGGCATAGACTCCCATTTCTAATTTAGGAATTGTTTCTACGCCCATTTGTTCTGATAAGTCTTCATAAAGACCATTACTGAATTCACAGAGAGGCGAGTCCATAAAATAATCATGCAATTCAATTCGTAACGATCGGGCCACATCAACTCGAAATGATTTATTGATTTTGTGACGTAGTTTCCGCAGGAGATAGCTAGGGGTATATAGCGTTTTTTGACTGGCAAAGTGGGCGATCGCAGGGGGATGGGGACTATCGAAAAAAATGATTTCAGGCTTGGGTTTATTTGCGTATGCGTAAATGGCTTGAATCGTTTTTTCTGCACGGGGTCGATTAATTCGTTCAGTCGATCGCGCAATCTTTTGCCATTTCGATCGATATTTCGCAAGTTGCATTTTGTCTTCTGGAGTGAGAACCAAAAGCTTTTCTTTTTTTGTCTTTTCCCCAATCATTCGTAGATCTATCATACGATCGCAATCCATCTGTCTCTGGTCTATTCTAGATTTTACCGCACTAGTGAAGCTGTGATAGATTACAACCGTTTCAATTTTGAATTAGTCAACATGATTCAACAAAGTATGAGGGATTTAGAATTCATAACCTCGCAGCGGCGGAGAGAATAGGGCTTTCGAGACGATTGTAGCTATCACTCTGCACTGACTTTAAAACTCTGAGTAGAGTTAATTTACAGATATAGTCAAAATCTAAGTCCACTCGCTAAAAAACATACTTTTGAAATATATAGTCATGGGTAATGTACTCAATAAAATCATCAATTGCAGTACTTAAGTAGTGATTTGAGCTACTAATTGTATAACTGGGAACAGAAGAAAAGGACGATCGTCTATAGAGGTTGGTGCCGAGTGTTTGTTATCTTGGGACGCTACGCGAAATTCACTTTACAATAAAAATATTGGAATTCCATGCAATCAACAACTACCGTACTTCAAAAGCTTAGTCTTGTAAGTCTATTAACCCTAGGCACACTTGCAGCCCTTCCCACCGTTGTCCGATCGGCTCCCATACCTACCCCAGATCAATTTCCGTACATTACGCCGAAATATGAAGCTGGTATGATGCCAACCTATACGACCTCTACTTCAGGGTCTACAACGAACGGTCAGCAAACAGACGGTCGAGACAACATGGTTAACAACATGGGTCGAGACAACATGGGTCGGGACAACATGGGTCGGGACAACATGGGTAACAACAACACTATTCCACAGCCTATAACGAACGGTCAGGAAACGAATGGTCGGGACACCATGGGTCGAGACAACATGGCCAACAACACTATTGTGGATGTCGCCGTTGCCAACGGATCATTCAAAACGCTCACCGCAGCCCTGAACGCGGCGGGTCTAGTAGAGACCTTAAAAGGTAACGGACCCTTTACCGTATTCGCGCCTACGGATGCGGCTTTTGCAAAACTGCCCGCCGGAACTGTCGAAATGCTTCTCAAGCCTGAGAATAAAGCTACACTTGTCCGAGTCCTGACCTATCACGTTGTCTCGGGTAATGTGCTTTCGACTGATCTGAAATCCGGTCAAGTTAATACGCTTCAAGGAAGTCCGGTCAATGTCATGGTTAGTAGAAATGGAGTCATGGTTAATCAATCAACTGTGAAGACAGCGGATGTAAAAGCAAGTAATGGTGTAATTCATGTCATTGATACTGTGTTGATGCCTCCCTCTAACTAGTGACTGAGAAACATTCTCTAGTCAAAAAATGATGGACTGAGTAGTCTAACCTACAATGGTTTCTCAACAGTAAACTAGGACAAGTTAATTGACTTTAACGCGATCAATTAATGGATTTCTAAATTGCAAGAGGGAAAATTAAATGTGTTTCCCTCTTTTTTAGTAGGTTCATGACTTTTTAATTTGGAGATATTCGATCGGGCTTATTTTCGCTGTCCTGTTCTGGTGAATCATTCGCTGATAGGTTGTTTTAAGAGGGATGCTTTTTGGAGTTCGGCTAGGTAGTAACGATCGGTCCATTTTCGGTAGGTTAGGCGGTGATGCGGAGGGTTTCGATCGTACAGTGTTCTTCTGTTTAAGCGAAAAGTTTAAACTCTATTAATTAATTGGAAAACCGTTGGTGAAAGGGATGGGCAAGGATGCCAAGAATTTGATTGATTTCTTTAATGTAATAGTCATCACGATCGATCGTCACTTGAGTTCCTATGATATGTAGAAATTTCCAGGCCACACCTGTTGTTACGGAACCATAGAGAATGTCTTGCAGTTTAGTTTCAGGTTCTGCCTGAGCGATATTAAAACGCTGTGCCGCGACCATTTCAGCGATACATTGTCCTAATCCACCTTTGATATTTTCGTTTTTGGCTTCGACTAAGGTCATGACGGGCGATCGGATTTCATAGAGTTCAGGTGAAGCGGTCAGGATATAGTCACAGTAGCCATTTAGCCCGACTTCAGGTTCCACTGAGAACTCTGTGCCAGAGAAGTAACCAACTTGAGATTTAAACATCCGACGAATTTCTAATAGCACGGGTGCAATAATCATTTCCGATCGTGCTTTTTCGGTATTGATTGCGTTAGCGATTGGAATATACTCCTGCAATGTTTGATGAAGATAGAGACTTGGCTCAATCGGCTCAATGGTATTGAAACAGGAACGGCTTTCATCGATCGTCAAACCAAAAGCAAGTTCTACTTTTCGTAAGGTATTGAAATCACTGTATGCCACGGGATTATCTCACAAAGGGAATATAGGTTTTCAAGCACTTTCGTACTCCTATTTTAACTTAACGTGAGTTCGGGTTAAGCAGAAGCCAGTAAATTCTTCTCCATAGCGATTCCTGGCTTCTTGACCTGATGGCAATAAGCAATCAATCCGCAGAAAATATTGACAAAGCAGTTGACTGGAGAGCGATGCCGAGAATGCTCAATTTGGGAAATATTTTTCAATTGGTCAATTACCGTCTCAACAATCGCTCGTTTTCGCAACATTAATCGGTCGTAAAGGGGCATCAAACGCTGTTTCATATTGCGTTTAAGTTTAGTA
>JANXNM010000743.1 GCA_025354065.1 Synechococcales cyanobacterium 340R_concoct_173_sub
GCGAAAGCGATGATAATGACGGTCGAAAACAAGCGCCCTGTTCTGCCAACTTAGACAGCGCATCCAAATCTACAAATTCATTTTCAAACGTAATTACATCGCTCTTCGCCGCCAATTTTTGGGTCCCTCTCGGATCCGTTACCGGGGCAAAAATAGTCTCATCTGCGATCGCCACTGCCGGATCCGCTGAATTTGGGGTTTGTACTCGCAATTCCAATCCCAGTTTTTTAGCCGCCGCCGCCATCATCGAAGCCAATTGTCCACCGCCTACAACCCCCACTCTAGTAACATTTCTCGCCACATTTCCCGTCACATTTCCCGTCATTAGAGCATTCATCAACTTACCTTGTTCAATTCGCACATTCACTATTCCTTCCCCCATGAACCCACGAATTGTATCGGATTTGAGACCTTTTAATGAGCGGCGATCGAACAGCCCGTTGCCTGTCCTGCCTAGGAAATTTAAAAAACCGCTAAATAACTTGGCTTAGGGGGTTGATCAAACGCTAGATATGGTGTTAGATCAGTTTTATAGATGAATGGGTTAAAGCCAAATTCTCTTTGCTCATGCTGTGGTTATTCATAAATTCTGATGACTTGTTCCAGGCTTCGTGAATAACCCTTTTTTTGCCTTTTTATCCGATCGGTGAATCCGTAAATTCAAAGGCCCATACGATTCAAAATTTGTCTTAATACAACTGCCGTCCACTCCACATCTGCTGTTGTAGTCTCTCTTCCAAAGGTGAGCCGAATGCCTGTCTTCGCAATCCGATCACCATGACCGATCGCCCGCAAAATCAAACTTGGCTCTAGTTTCCCGCTACTACAAGCGGCCCCCGCACTAATGCCGATGCCCGCGAGATTCATTTGCCGCACTAAAGTTTTGCCGTTTTGCTGGAACCCATCAGCATCAGGAAGACAAAAACTGGCGTGGTGGGGCAGTCGATCGGTGGGGCTACCCGTGAGTTTTAGCGCAGTGCCGAGGAGTTGCTCAAATAATCGATCGCGCAATTCCGTCAGTCGTACAGTTTCCGCCGCCATTTCCACTGCGATCAATTCCGCCGCCAGTCCAAACCCTGCGATCGTGGGCACTGCTTGGGTTCCCGATCGCTCCCCCGATTCCTGACCGCCGCCCAGCAAAATTGGCAATATCGTCACGCCCGACCGGATATAAAGCGCCCCGCAGCCTTGAGGCCCATAAAGTTTGTGGCTAGAAAGGGATAATAAATCAACAGGCAATACGCTGACATCAATGGGCAAACGTCCTGCGACTTGGACGGCATCGGTGTGAAAAAGAATATTATGCGATCGGGCAATTTCAGCAAGCTGTGCGATCGGCTGGATCGTCCCAATTTCACTTTGGCCCCAAATAATCGAAATTAGCACTGTGTTTGGCTGAATCGATCGGAGCAAATCTGCCGCACTCACTAATCCCCAAGCATCAACCGGAAGACGAGTCACCTGCCAGCCGCGTGCTTCTAGGTATCGGGCAGGTTCGGAAATGGCGGAATGTTCGACGTTGGAAATAATTAAATGTTGGGGAATCGAAAACTGCTGGGTAATGCCAAAAATAGCCAAATTATTCGCTTCTGTGCCGCCTGACGTGAAGACTATGGTCTCAGCGGGTGCATGGATCAAGTTGCCGACGCGAGTGCGGGCCTGTTCGAGTAAGGTGGCCGATCGGTTTCCCCAAACATGAAGGCTGGACGGATTGCCCCATTCCTGCGCCATCACCGTTTGCATGAGATTGACGACCTCACTGCGCGTCGGGGTGGTGGCGCTGTAGTCCAGATAAATTTGCATAGTCGGTATTTGCATAGTCTTTATTGTCGCGCCTTAAGAGCGTCGGAGCAATCGCTGGGGCAATCTAAGAGGAGGATTCTTAGAGAACTAACCAGATGAACGGGAACATTCGGACCGGACTAGCGATGCAAGTTGTCGTGTTATTCACAGTGCCATTAATAATAGTTGGGTGCCAGCGCGCCTCACTAACAGATAGTGCGTCCGCCAAGCTCACGCTATTGCCCTCGCTTCCCCAAGACCAACTTATCCAGGCATACTTCAATCATAGCGAAGCCGCCGAGTACGTAGAATTCGATCGTAAATCCCCTAAAGGACAGCCTATTCAACGGGCTGGGGACAATCTTGAACAGGTGATGATAGATGCCGTGGCTCAGGCTAAACGCGAAATTAAAATCGCTGTCCAAGAATTTCGATTGCCTCGCATTGCTCAAGCCCTCGCGATCGCGGCGAAAAACGGGGTCAAAATTGAAGTCGTTTTAGAAAATAAATATTCAACGCCCTACAGCGCGATCGCTTCATCACAAGCTGCCCCACTCAACGCTCGCGAACGTCAGCGTTACGACGACAATAAAGCATTCATCGACACTAACCATGACGGAGTATTAAGCGCCGAGGAAATTCAAACCCGAGATGCTTTGGTTATTTTGGACAATGCCAAAATTTCTCGCCGGGACGATACTTCAGATGAATCTAAGGGCAGTGGATTGATGCATCACAAATTTATGGTAATTGACGGCAAAACTACGATCGTCACCTCCGCCAACTGGACGACATCTGACATTCACGGGGACATCACTAATCCTAGTAGCCTAGGCAACGCCAACAGTTTGGTCAAAATCGAAAGTTCTGATGTCGCAAATGCTTTTGCCCAAGAATTCGATCTCATGTATCAGAGCCGCAAGTTCAAAACTCGCAAACCCGATCGCCCGGTCCAGACCTTCAAGGTTGGAGACTCTAAATTAAAACTTCATTTCTCTCCGATCGCCGTCAAAAAACCTTGGACCGACAGCAGCAATAGTCTGATTGCCGATACCGCCGACCAAGCCAAAACATCCCTAGATTTAGCGCTCTTTGTCTTTTCCGATCGTCAACTCTCCGATCGTCTGTCCGCATTACCGCCCCGAAATGTCACTGTACGCGGCCTATTTGATCCTAGTTTTTTCACGCGGTATTACAGCAATAGTCTGGATATGTTAGGAATTCCGATCGATTCCCCTTGCCGTCAAAGCAGTGGCCGAAGCTCTCGACAACCTGATAGTCTGTCCGATCGTAAGTCGTCTAGCAGGCCATCTCGCAAGCCCAAAGCACTCACTACTTCCAAACCCTGGCCAACAACCGCCGCCAGCGTTGGTGTTCCAAAGTTAAAACCAGGTGATCTTTTACATCACAAGTTCGCCATCATCGATCGCGCCACCGTTATCCTCGGTTCCCACAACTGGACCACCGCTGGAAACACGAAAAACGACGAAACCCTGATGGTGATTGAAAATAAAACGATCGCAGCCCATTACCAGAGAGAATTCGATCGATTATCCAAGGATGCTGTTCTAGGGCTTCCTAATAACGCCTGTGGTATGAAAGAATCACCAACACCCGATCTAGAAGATCCCTAATCAAAAATCAATCAAAAAGCCGACCAAACTCTGGTTTAAAGAGACGATCGGCGGTTTGAAATTGATGTAACCCAAACACTAAGCGACCACTTAGTCCTTATTCATGAAAGTTTGGACCTGTTGCAGCGCAGCGCGGAAAATATTGAATCCAGCCCAACTTGCGGCTACAGCCAAAGGCGCTAAAACTGCAACGATGCGAAAATCAAAATCCATAGTCCCGTCTCTCTAGCAATTATTGTTATGTTTCATTCTCACCTAAATGGGGATCGTTTTCATAGCGTGTAGTCCGCCGTTTTTTAAAAAAGCTTGCCCGCACCTCGATCCCGCAGCCCAAAGTCCCAAATCCCAATAATACCTGCAACATATCTCCATGCAAGCAGTTTTTGGGAGAAAGCATTCGGGGCCAAATTGCCGTTACAAACTGTAATCTCACTCATAGCCATTAAAAAAGTTAAGGGGCGATAAATCTATTTCTAGACTTGTCCCTTAACTCTTCAAATTTTGAATGCTCTATCGGGAGAAATCCGAGAGAACATTAATCAAATTAAATTTCAAACACATTCAAGTCTGCAGACCGACAGTATTTAACTCATTCACTAGGGAGTCACTAGACCCAACCAAGCAAGTGCCCCTTGTCCAGTGGATGCTTCGATCGCCAACGCAATAATGAATCCCATCATTGCTGCACGACCATTAAGCTGTTCAGCATAGGTGCTAAATCCGAACTTGGGTTCATCTAACTTAGGGACGCTTGTGGGAGTCGTCGAAGTTTTGGAATCTGCCATGGTGGAAAACCTATCTTGTTATAAATCTTTACGTGCATAGCTAATATACCGTGACTTCAAGGCGGTTTGACATAGGTTGAGGGAGGGTTTCCCGATCATCAATTGCACCGATCGAATTGTAAGGAGATAGGGCTGCGGGGGGGGGAGATTATGGGATTAAACAGTTGTCAGGGCACACTATTGCTCAGAAGACGATCGTAAACTATGAACGACTAATCCACCATTATCTTAGGTCAGCACAATGCGAATTGGGGTTCCAACGGAAACGAAGGATCAGGAATTTCGGGTAGGTTTGAGTCCAAGTAGTGTTAGGGCATTGACCGATCGTGAGCATCAGGTGATAGTTCAGAGTGGAGCGGGCTTAGGTTCGGGCTTTGCGGATCATGAGTATCAAGCGGCAGGCGCAACCATCGGGACTGATTCCTCGGCTTGGGCACAGGAGTTGATTGTTAAGGTAAAGGAGCCGTTACCGTTGGAATATGGCCTTTTACGATCGGACCAAATTTTATTTACCTATCTTCACTTGGCCGCGAACTTAGAGCTAACCCAAGTGCTGTTGCGATCGAAAATCTGTGCTATTGCTTACGAAACGGTGGAGGTTGCCGATCGTCGGTTGCCGTTGTTGATGCCTATGAGTGTGATTGCGGGGCGACTTTCGGTGCAAATTGGGGCCAGGTTTTTAGAGCGGCAGCAGGGCGGACGTGGGGTGTTGTTAGGCGGGGTGCCGGGGGTTGCGGCTGGGCATGTGGTGATTTTGGGCGGCGGAGTTGTAGGGACGGAAGCGGCAAAAATGGCGATCGGGTTGGGGGCACGGGTGACGATTGTGGATGTGAATGTCGATCGGTTGACGGAGTTGGAGGCGTTGTTTGGATCTCGAGTGAGTTTGCTTTACAGTACGACAGCACAAATTGAAGCCGTAGTTCCTCAGGCAGATTTGCTGATTGGGGCGGTGTTGGTTCCGGGAAAAAAGGCTCCGATTTTAGTTAAGAAGCCTGTTGTGGGGGCAATGCGATCGGGGAGTGTGGTGATTGATGTGGCGGTGGATCAAGGCGGTTGTATTGAGACCATTCGTACCACGTCTCATACTGCGCCGACTTATATTGAGTCCGGTGTAGTGCATTATGGTGTACCTAATATGCCCGGTGCGGTGCCTTGGACAGCGACTCAAGCGTTGAATAACAGCACGTTGCCTTATGTCTTGAAGCTGGCGGATGGTGGATTGGGGGCGATCGAAACTGATGCTGAATTATGGATGGGGGTAAATGTGCGAGATGGAATGTTGATTCATCCGGCGGTGCGATCGATGTTCCCGCAGTTGGATTAATTGTTGAGTGAAGATAGCTAACCCAATTTAAAGATTTGCTAGAACTGGAACAGAACCGAATTTTGCACTGTTCTGCTCCATCAATTTAATATCGAGTGGAAGACTACGCTTTGACTTGTGCGCCATGGCTTCGGGGATCGTCATTATTGGGTGTGACGGCGGCGGTAGGCGGTTGATAGTCGCTGGTTTGGCCGGGAATGGTCTGGGCGTGGGGCAGTTCAGTTTTGTCTATTAGGGCTTGAAGATTTTCGGAGACGATTAGTTTAGGCTGTTCCCCGATCGCACTCCCTTGAACTTCAGAGGCTGCATTTAGATAGAGAAAGTGTGGAATACCATCGACTTTGTAATGCGTTACTTCGGGCAGCCATTTGTCATTGTCCACATTCAACATAACGAAATTGACCCGATCGTTATATTCAGCCTTCAGCGCTTGTAGTTCGGGAGCCATGGATTTACAGGCGCTGCACCAATTTGCATAGAACTCAACTAACGTCGGTTTTTCGTTGCTGATTGCAATTTCGTAGGGTGTAGCGGTCTTGGCCATGGCATCTAAGGCATTGGCTCTTGCGGGCGATCGGACTCCTAGAGCAATTAAGGTCGAGAGGGCAATGGCGACCAGGGCAATAATTGCGTTACGGATTTTGGGAGCGGTAGTAGAGTCGGTCATGGTTGGAGCTTTAAGTAGGTCTATTACCATTCTAAGACCGATCGTCCTTCACAGATTCTGGTCAAACCAAGCCGTCAAATCCTCTACGCCTTTAAAATCCAATAAATCTTCCGCTAAGGTTTCGAGTTGAGCGATCGGTAGAATTTGAATACGATCAATTAAGTTCTTACAGACCATGCTTCATAGTTCAAGAGTTTGACTTTGGATTTCAACATTAATTCATACCCAAGTTTCCTATCCGGTCAATTTCAGTATGAATTTCTGGGAAGAAGAATGCTACGAAGTCCTCGAAATAGTCTTCGAGTATATCTTTCCAAGGTGTGTCGTAGGCATTACGTATCTCGGGCATTAGAACAATTAGAGAAAGCAATATACCTAGCGTAGCATCTCTACTAATACTCGAATTTGGAGTTGTTGAAGATCCATAGAAATGATTGCTCTCTGAATCAGGCTTTGGAATAATAAAAGGATTGTTTCAGTTTTTGACTGAGTTGCATCCGTCGGGACTGCTCTTCACGGGGAACTCCAAATTTGGTTGGTTACGGCCTATGAAGCGGCGGGCGATCGTTCTCGGGCATTGGAACTTTGTCGGGCGATCGGCGGCCATCCGAATTTGGAAACCCGAAAACAATCAAAACAGCTACTTTATATTTTAGAAGCGCCAAAACTAAGGATGAATCCTGAATGGTTGACGGAGATTCCCGATCTCACGAAGATTGAGCCGAATGGTGGCGATCGGGATTGGGGGAGACCTGTTGTAAATCTCGCATCACCACGTCCGCCTAAGCTAAAACCCCCTACAGGATATGTAATTCTTGAACCGACGGATCCAACTCAGGTCAATATGGGTGACGATCGGTCAATTTTGTGGGCCGCGACTGCTGCGATCGGCCTATTGTTAGGGGTGTTATGGGCAGGAAGATAGAAGTTTGCGAACTGTTCCACAATGGGTTTGTACTAGGAAGTTATGGACCGTTGACAAGGGGCACAAACGCCATGAACCGATAGTTGGCAGTCGAGGAGTTGAAAGCCTTCTTTATCTGTTATTTTGCTACCGATCGTCAGAATGGAGTCATGTTTAAATTCAATTACCGTGCCACATTTAGTACAAATCAAATGATGGTGATGGGTGGTACGTGGGCCGTTGAGTTCATAGTATTTATAGTCATCGCCCAAATCTAGCTCACGCAAAATCCCCATCTGCGTCATTAGCTTTAAAGTTCGGTACACCGTGGAAATGCTCACGTTTATCTCTTGTTCGTGGAGCATGGTGTGGAGCGCTTCTGCACTAAGATGTTCGCCGCCCGGTAACTCTTGGAAAAATGTCAGAATTTTTTCACGCTGAGGAGTTAGCCGTCCACCCTTTCCATTGAGTTCGGCTCTGAGCGCGTTGGGGTTGTAAGAAGAGGTAGCCATATGAATGGTTGGCAACGGGGTTGAACTATTGGTCCGTTCTCAATAAGCTTAGCGATTTATGGAACTATTTGCAAGTAGATACGGATTATTGCGAATAAACATTAATCCTCGTTACTCAACAAGTGCCGTTGTCCGGGCTATAAATCCGGCTTTGATCAAGGCATCGACCGTACTAACATCATCTTTGACTCGGAATTGTGCCCCAAATCGAACAAACTGTTGCCGTTGCTGAGCAGAAACAATCGCGACGACAGGAACTTTACCGCTACGATCGTCGCCATTTTGCGAGCGTAGTATTTCCCGTAAATGATGTTGTTTTTCTGCATCACCCGCTAATTTGGCATCCAGTTCCACCATCACCATTTTTACGGTTTCAATCGATTGTGCATCGTCAATAATAAATTGAGTTTGATCATCTTTGCGATCGACCGTTCCCCACACCATCAGCCGCGCATCGGGCTTCATCAAATATCCCACTTTCATAAAAGATTTCGGGAATACCACGGCTTCAGATTGCCCTGTGAGATCTTCCATTTGAATAATGCACATAGCATCGCCTTTCTTTGTGGTGACGGGTTTCACCGTTGTGATCATGATAATGGCGCTGACATTTGCTTTTCCTTGAATCTCCTTGAGACTGGATAGATCGATCGGGGCCAAAATTTTAGAAGGCTGCTGGAGTGCTTTGAGGGGATGGTCTGAAATGTAGAATCCAAGGATTTCTTTTTCGAGTCGGAGCCGCTCTGGTTTGGCGTAGTCGTCGGTTTTGGGTGCTCTTGGAGCGAGATCAAAGGCTGGCATGGCAGTTGTTGTGGAACCACCGGATAGTAAATCTAGTAGATTTGTTTGCCCGCTAATCCGGTCTTTCTCACGAGATTGCGCCCAATCAACGACTAGTTCAAGATCATTGATTAATTGCTGACGATTGATTTCGATGGTGTCAAATGATCCGCAATAAATTAATGCTTCTAAAGCGCGTTTGTTCACCATTTTTGAATCAATCCGATCGCACAAATCTGCCAAAGACTTAAAGTCACCTCCCGATTCTCGTGCTTTCAAAATTGCCGTTACCGGGCCAAGTCCGACGTTCCTCACCCCTGTGAGTCCAAACAATATATTGTTGTCAGATGGTGTGAAATCCACGTCCGATCGGTTAATATTTGGCGGTAATACTTCAATGCCCATGGACAATGCAGATGCTATGTAGCGCTGAACTTTTTCTTGATCGCCACTATTGGATGACAGCAACGCCGCCATATATTCAACTGGATAATGTGCTTTTAGGTAGGCCGTTTGATAGGTGACATATCCATAAGCCATGGAGTGGGATTTATTAAAGCAATATTCAGCAAACATGACCATTTGATCAAACAATCCAGCGGCAATTTTTTCAGATACGCCATTCTTTTGGGCACCTTTAATGAAAATGGTTTGATGTTTTTCCATTTCCGCTTTCTTCTTTTTCCCCATTGCCCGCCGCAATAGATCTGCTTCCCCCAGGCTATACCCGCCTAAATCTTGGGCAATTCGCATGATCTGTTCTTGGTAGACCATGATTCCGTAGGTTTCATTGAGAATGGGTTTTAGTAATTCGTGTTCATATTCAATTCGTTCACGACCATGTTTTCGATTGATGAATTTGGGAATGAGTCCAGCATCCAGTGGTCCCGGACGATAAAGTGCTAATACTGACGAAATATCATCAATTCCTTCAGGCTTTAGTTCTTTTACAATTTGTCGCATTCCCGATGATTCTAATTGAAAAATACCTTCGAGATTGCCTCTTCCTAACAGTTTATAAACTTCTGGATCTTCTAAGGATAAATTGTCTAAATCAATCTCTTCCGATCGGTAGATCTTCACCAAATCCAATGTTTTTTGAATCATGGTGAGATTCTTCAATCCCAAGAAGTCCATTTTCAGCAAGCCCAGTGCTTCAATATCTTCCATATAATATTGAGTAAACACGGCACCATCTGCATTTCGTTGCAATGGCACAATTTCATCCAATGGATCTGCCGCAATCACCACACCCGCCGCATGAATCCCGACGCTTTTGTTGGTGCCTTCAATCCGAATGGCCGTATCAATCCAATCTTTATAGGTAATCTCACAGCCCGGAATCCGATCGCCGCTATCATATTTATCTTTAAATTCTTTAGCAGGGGTTTTATCCGAAATCATCACGGGGAGCTTAGTCGGTTTCCCCCGCATGACTGGGATCATTTTGGTCATTTTGTCAGACTCAGAATAGGGCACATTTAATACCCTAGCCACATCTTTGATGGCAGCTTTTGAGGCCATCCGGTTGTAGGTAACAATTTGGGCAACGCGTTCTTTACCGTACTTTTCAGTTACATAATCAATCACTTCTTGACGACGATCGATACAAAAATCAGTATCAACGTCTGGCATTGATTTACGTTCTGGGTTCAAAAATCGCTCAAACAATAATCCATGATGGACTGGATCAATGTTTGTGATTTCCAAAGCATAGGCCACCAATGAACCTGCCGCTGATCCACGACCAGGGCCAACGGGAATGCCACGATCCCTTGCATATTTAATGTAATCCCACACTACTAAAAAGTAGGCATCAAAGCCCATTTTTTGCATCATTGTGAGTTCATATTCGACCCGATCGCGGTACGTGGGTTCAATTTCTTCGCGGGTATTCACTTTAAACCGCTTAAACATTCCTTCCCAAGTTACTTTTTCAAAATAAGTGGCCATAGTAAAGCCGTCTGGAACGGGGTAATCAGGAATTCTCGGTTCACCCAAAAGATGATAGGTTTCAATTTTGTCTGCGACTTCTAATGTATTCGCAATGCCTTGTTTTACAATATCTTCTGGTAAATGATCGCGAAACAACCAGCTCATTTCTTCAGCAGATTTCAAATATTCAGTTCCTGTATACCGCAAGCGTTTGTCTTCTGAAATTAGCTTTCCGGTCTGAATACAGAGCAATGCATCGTGAGCTTCGGTGTCATAGCAAGAGATGAAGTGCGAATCATTGGTGACAACGAGTTTAATATCTAGTTCCTGGGCAATCCGAACAATTTCAGGATTCACAACCCGTTCTTCAATCAATCCATGATCTTGAATTTCTAAATAATAATCATCACCCCAACGCTCTTTATACCAAGCTGCAACACGCCGTGCCACATCGGGCCGATTTTGAATAATGGCTTGGGGAATTTCGCCGCCCAAACATGCACTCGTGACAATCAGTCCTTCGCGATATTCTTCCAAATATTCTTTGTTGACACAAGGACGACCAAAAATGCCTTTTCCTTGCTGACCTTTGAGATTTGAAATAGTTGTGAGCTTGACAAGATTGCGATAACCAATATCATTTTTGGCCAGAATAATTTGATGATAGCGGGGACGGCGCTCCTGCTTTTCGATGTCGCCGTTGATGACGTACATCTCGTTACCCACGATCGGCTTAATCGGTTTCCCTTTGCATACTTTGATCAGTTCTACCGCTCCATACATCACCCCATGGTCTGTCAGCGCGATCGCAGGCATGTTTAGCTCTAGAGCGCGATCGATGAGCTGAGGCAACTGGCTAGCACCGTCGAGGAGGCTGTAGTCACTGTGGATATGGAGACCAACAAAAGACATCAAACTTGCTCCGATACGCGAATCTTAGGCTCAAAGGTGATCAAGATTATAGCCACTATATGTAGTAGGTCAAGCCCGAATCTCGATCTGGTTAGATCTAGTTATGGAGTTTGGGCTGTGAAGGATATTATGCCATTCCGATCGAGCTTAAATAGTACATGTGAATTATTTTAAGATCAAGACTTGATTTTTGAGCTAGGATTTCTGCTTTACTTAAGTTGCTCTTATAAACTCTTTTTAAGCTTATGAATCCGACGATCGATTTGATGAAGACTATTTTTGCGAATCCACCGAGACCATTTGATCCAATTAATCAAACCTTGAAAGGTTGGGCGGTATTTTGTTTACGCGATCGGGGATTTGTGATTGTCACATTTTCACCGAAGTCAGACTTTATTGTGTCGTCGAAGTCGGGTGATTTGCTGTTTAATGTAACGCAAAATTTAGATGATGTGACGTCAGATAATGTTAGTTGGATTGTAGTTGCGGCAGATGGGACGGCGACGGTGGTGGGTGCGACTGAATGATCTGAATCCGAGCTTTGTAGAGATCGATTGCATTAAAAATATTTTGTTGAAGACGATCGCCCAAGTTACCAATTTGACTCTTGAACAAATAGATCAGATTCTATCGATTAAATTCGATCGCCCCTTCTCTTTACCCTAAACCCGATGACCGAAGGTCGATCGTAAACCATCGAACTCAAAAATATCATCATCAAAAAGCCCGATCGTAGACTCAATAGTTCAACGATCGGGCTTCTTGTTTTTCAAACTAACAAACTCTTATCTATTAGCTTCTATTTATTAGGTTGAGGAGTCATCCGCAGGTAGGGCTTCACTTCAGTAACGCCTTTCGGAAACTTCTTAATCGCATCTTCAGTGGAGATAGAAGGCACCACTACACAGTCGCCGCCATCGGTCCAGTTTGCCGGAGTTGCGACACTGTAGTTGTCAGTCATTTGCAACGAGTCGATTACGCGCAATAACTCATCAAAGTTCCGTCCAGTGCTAGCGGGATAGGTGATGCTGAGGCGAAGCTTTTTGTTGTTGTCAATCACGAAGACGGATCTTACAGTCAGGGTATTCCCCGTGCTGGAATTCGGGTGAATCATGTCATACAGAGTCGAAACAGTCTTATCTTCGTCCGCCAAAATAGGATAGTTAACACTGCAACCTTGGGTTTCGTTGATGTCGTTGATCCAGCCAGTGTGGGAGGTCGCGCTATCGACGCTTAATGCGATCGGTTTTACATTGCGGGCTGCGAATTCATCCTTGAGCTTAGACACCATGCCCAATTCGGTCGTGCAAACGGGAGTATAGTCAGCAGGGTGTGAGAACAGCACAGCCCAGCCATCTCCTATCCATTCATGAAATTTAATAACGCCTTCAGAGGAATCTTGAGTAAAGTCGGGAACAATATCGCCGAGACGAAGAGACATAGCTGATTTTCCTTTTTTAAGTCTTATGAGGGCTTTCAGTTCAGCCTAGGGAAAAAATTGCCTAGCCAGACTGCAATACATACAGCAAAAACTGCATGGTTATGAATTGTCCCACAAAAAACAGCCGCGCAAATGGGCGATCGCTTTTAATTAAATCAACCTAAAGAACGATCGAGCCTAAAAAATAACGACTAACTATGTCAGACTTCTCTACGAAGAGTTACTAACTTAGTGATAGCTCTGATGCAATGATACGTTTTATACTTTAGAGTTGGCTCTTCTTTATCTCCATAATGTCCACATATTCGTAGTTATCACAGATTTTCCTATGACTTCTCAAGCGCTTCTAACCGTTGACGATCAAGAAATTTCTCTGCGCGACTGTATGCGCCATCTCCAGACTTCTGGAAAGCTTCAAGACTTTATTGGCGGTATTTTGCGTCAGCATATTCTTCAACAAGAGACCGAAACCCGGACTGATTTAGAGATTCCAGAAGGGGTCGTCGAGCAGGCCATTATTGACTTCCGTCTTCAGCAACAACTCAGTGATGCAACCGCATTTCAAGAATGGCTCAAGAAAAATGGCTCTGACTATTCCAGCTTCCACAAACAAATTGCGGGCAACTTCAAAGTCGAAAAATTGAAGATGG
>JANXNM010000778.1 GCA_025354065.1 Synechococcales cyanobacterium 340R_concoct_173_sub
CGACATCACTAGCGCCGCTACTGGAAAAGCTAATGCGATATCTAACCATTGCCAGTTAAAAAGCCATATACCTCCCAAACCAATCAAGACCGCGATCGTGACCCAAATATCACTCAATGTATGATAGGCATCTGCAATTAATAACCCACTATTTAAACGTTTCCCTTCCCGTCGTTCATAGGTTGCGACAAAAATATTAACCGCTAATACAAGAAGTAAAAACCCAAATTCAGACCCGCTGATCTTGGTAGCGGCGGCGGGATGGAGAATCCGATCGACTGCTCCCTTTAGAATTTCAAAGCAAGCAATACTGAGAAATCCTGCAATCCCCAATGCTCCAACCGCTTCAAACTTTTGATGACCATAGGGATGTTCCCGATCGGGCTGGGGCGAGGCGGCGCGGTTTGCCCAGAGACCAAGGACATTATTGGCGCTGTCGGTTAGACTATGAAGGGCATCAGCAATCAGACTCAGCGATCCGGTGGCAAGTCCGACGGCTAACTTAATGCCTAGGACAAACAAATTGAGAAAAAGCGTTTGAATCAGAACTTTTTGAACTTGCGATCGATTGTCTTTGGGCACTAAATGATCATGAGTTGCCATGAGATAACCTGAATGTAAGTCTGCTGGATTCTACCGTATCGTATCCGTAGGGTTTGATGCTAGCGTGACATCAATTTTTAATACCCCCGATTGACCATTCATCCGATCGTGTTTCTCAGTATCTTGAATTTCTCCATCAGAAACGGCCCGCGCTAGAAGTTTATATTTCCCGGCCTCTTTTGGAGTCCAGCGATAGCGCCATAGCGTCCATTCATGGGGCGATGAGGGTTTGTTTTGATCTGAGATTTGCCAACTGCTACCCCCGTCAGTACTAACTTCAACACGAGTAATCGAACGACTACGATCGAGGGCAATTCCTGCAAGTAATACCCCATCTTCCCAACCCGCAACACCTGATTTTGCGAGGTTTACGTGATTATGTTGGTTCCAGGTCCGATCGGTTTGAACTTGACGTAATAGAGCGTGAGTCGGTATTTCAGCAGTATTTGACCAGCCTTGATTTTCCCAAAATCCTTTTTTCGTCGTTGCGATCGCATTCAATTCAGTTAGCCATTTAGGTTGCTTTTGGCCAAAGTGTCCCGGAATAAGAATTCGCAATGGAAAACCATGTTCTTTGGTCAAGGGTTTATCATTCATTTGATGCACTAAAAACACATTCGGTTTAGTAAGTTCCTCGATCGGCAACGTAGTCTCATACCAATCATTGGCTTTCATTGCTATTTCAATTGCAGTGCTTTTAATGTTTGCTTTTTCAAGAAACGGCAACACCCGAGTCCCCGTCCATTTTGCATTACCAATTAGATTGCCACCGGATGGATTTCCAATGCATTCCATGGTGAGATAGAAACTCTCCTGCGGGGCATTCAGAATATCATCAAAGGTGAGAACTATAGGAGTTTCGACTTCACCGCCGATCGTGAGTTTCCAGGTCTCAAGATTAACGCTAGAAGTCAAGGCATAGTTCTGTACATAGAAATCGCTAAGTGGGGTAATGAGATGGTCTGGTAGAGGGATTTGGTGGTTGAGTAAATCTAATAGAAACAGTGGATCAATTGTTTTAGATTGACAACCTGTGAGGAGGCTCGCGCCCAGTAATGCGCTGGAAGTGGTAAGGAGATTTTGAATGAATTGACGGCGTTGCATAGAATCGATCGGCGCTGATTTTATTGAAGTAATGGGGATAGAAGATCTATCGACCATCCCCCACATAAATTGTCTAGCTTGCGGACTTACGGACCCATCAAAATCACATTGTCAATTACATGAATAATCCCATTGGTTGCTTCAATATCGGTGAGAACCGCCGTAGCATTCTTCACTTCATTTTTTTTGAAATTCAACCGAATAGTCGTCCCTTCTAAAGACGTTACTTCAGAAAGTTTCTCTAAATCAGCCTTAGTATATTTCCCCGACACAACGTGATACGTCAAAATTCGGCCCAATTGCGGTGGGTTCTGAACTAAACTCGTAATCGTTCCGGGTGGCAATTTCTCAAACGCACTATTCAACGGTGCGAATACCGTAAATGGGCCAGGGGATTGCAATGCTTCAACCAGTCCAGCAACTTGGACTGCGGTGACCAGAGTAGAAAACCGATCGTCACTCACCGCAATTTCAACAATATTAGGCATAATCAAACATCTCCAAAATAAACTCATAGTCTCCCTTACGGAGGGGGACTTAGGGGGGTCAATCTACCGATATTCCTGATTCTGAATGTCTCGAATTCGAGCTTCTGGGCGCAAGAATCGATCCATTTGGGCTTCAAAAAACTGACGATTTGCCATCAAATGTTCTGGATCTTCGTCATCTAATGGATACAACAATGCTGCACGTAATGCCTGAATAACCGCAGAAGTTACGCAATACATCGATCGCTGAAAACTAACTGCTAACTGTACGATCGTATCTCCTTCACCACGACAATGCTGTTTATAGTATTCAACCAAATAGTCTGGCAAGAAATGCAACATATCCTGCGCCAAAAATGTCGGCGGAATACCAGCGGTGCCAACTGGAAACTTGTCAGCATATAATACGCCATAATGAAAATCGGGCTGGCTATCGGGAACTTGGCCAGCTTGGGCATTGTAAGATTTCGTGCCTCGGAAAGGTGCTGTGCGATAAAAAACGGCTTCTACATAGGGTAATGCAGCTTCATAGAGCCAAGTGAATCCCTTTGATTTTGGAATAATTTCAAAGCATTCGCCTTTGATGTAGACATGGTGATAAATGGGCCGACCCGCGATCGCAAAAATCCCATTCACCAAGAAATCCATTGCTGCTGGAACACTTGTCATTTTGCCTTCATCATACAAATCCGACATTTCAAAAAACACCGGAGCCATCACTTCCCAGAACAAACCAAGATTTGAATAGTAGGACATTTGGCGACATTGCTCATAGAACATATCGGGAAACAACTTATACAATCCCAACATTGCTGGATTGCCTTTAAAATAAGCTTTAATTACCCGATCGCAATTCTGTTTGTATTCGTCAGTATCTAGAAATCCATCAAATTGATTCCAGGGTTTGTACATGTCCCGATGCCACAACATCGATCGCATACATTCTTCTGCAAATTCCATATTGATCCGATCGTGCCAAAGATGATGGAGAATATTTGGCAAATTCTTCTTCAATTCACCCTGTGCCATAAACTCACGCAACTCTGGATGAGCATCCCCACAGCCTCGCCAAATACGAAGATCAGCATTATCACCAGAATACTTATTCTCGCGATCGAGGTATTCATCAGAAATAAAATATTTATTCCAAGGCAATGGATTCAAGAATACCTGTTCAGCAATATAAAGCAAGTCCCGCCAATAAAAATCCATTGGTACTGCATAAGCTTTGTATAAGCCTATTATTTGCATAAGATTCTCTGGTGTATCCGGTAACATTGTCCCGCCCGCTTCGAGGCGATGAATAACTTCTGCTAAGGGATGAGTAGATGGTGGAATCTTAGTTCTGGGTGCTTCAAGGACTTGGGACATTGTACTTACTCCTGAATATCGGATGTTAGCTAGATTTGATCCCCTTAAATCCCCCTGATTAAGGGGGACTAAGAGTTAGATGTAATTCTCAGTTCTCAATTCAAACTCCGGTCTGCCCTCACCAATGGAGCTAGAAAAATCTCCAGGAATCACATTACAAACGCGATCGCATCAGAGGTGACTTGCGACCATCGGACCAACCAACTCGGCTGAATACCTAGAAATAGGATGACGATCGTTAATACAAACGCTGGCATATACTCCCATCTGGCCACAGGGGCATAATAAGCGCCTTTTGTATCAAGTTTTCCAAAGCATGTTCGGTTCAGCAAAATCACAAAATAGACTGCTGTTAATGCCGTTCCAACGATCGTTACCAACGTTTGTATGGGGAAGGCCGAAAAGCTCCCTTGGAACACCATGAATTCTGCAACAAAACCTACCATTCCCGGAATTCCAGCACTAGCCATAGCACCCAGGATCAAAAGCGCTGATATCATGGGTAATCCTCGAATTGGATTCAGTAAGCCGCTTAGCAAATCTAATTCCCTGGTGCCAACCTTAGATTCGATCATGCCAATGAGATAAAAGAGCAAGGCCAGAATCAAACCATGGGCAACCATTTGGGAAATCACCCCAACCATACTCAAGGGCGTGAGTGCCGCTGTTCCGAGAATGATGTACCCCATGTGACCGATCGAGCTGTAAGCGACCATACGCTTAATATCAGTCTGCGCGATCGCACAGAAGCTACCATAAATGACGGTAATTGCTGCGATCGTAGCCATTAACGGAGCCACCGAAACCCAAGTTTCCGGGAATAATCCAACGGCAAATCGAATAATTCCGTAAGTTCCAAGTTTCGATAAAATTCCGCCCAACATAATCGAAACGGGTGCCGACGATTCGACATAAGCATCGGGAAGCCAGGAA
>JANXNM010000819.1 GCA_025354065.1 Synechococcales cyanobacterium 340R_concoct_173_sub
TGCCGATCGTATTTATCTATAGGGTTTATATTTATAGGATTCATATTGTTATTCCTCAATAGTTTGGTCAAGCGCTTTTTGGGCAATGCGTGTGATGTAGATAGTCACGCCGATCGTAACAATAAATCCAATAATTTTAGCAATCCACTGTAATCGTTCTGTTTCAGGATTTATAAGTGTATTCTGCGTTCCAATTAATGCAATATTGCCTATTAATGATCCAATGTAAACATACAAAATCGTCCCTGGAATCATGCCGATCGAACCGAGGACATAATCCTTAAGAGAAACTTTCGTAATCCCAAAGGCATAGTTCAATATATTAAAGGGAAACAAAGGGGAAAGACGGGTTAGCAATACAATTTTGAATCCATTTTTCGCCACAGCCGCATCGATCGCCCCAAACTTCGGATAGCTCGCCATCTTGTCGGTCACCCAATCTCGGGCAAAATTTCGGCCAATTAAAAATGCGATCGTAGCCCCTAAGGTTGCTGCAATAAATACATACACTGTCCCAAATCCTAAGCCAAACAAAACACCCCCGCCCAAGGTCAAAATCAATCCTGGCACAAATAAAACAGTTGCCAAGTTATAAATCACAATGAATCCGATCGGTGCGATCGGTCCCAAACCTTGAACCCAGCTTAGCGAATCTCTTAGAACATCTTGTAGCATTGAATTCTCCAATAAATGGGGAATAAATAGAAAAACAAAACCCGATTCCCTAGGGACGAAAATAACATTCACTCCTCCAGAAAATCGGGTTCTCACCCTATCTCGTATTGCTTATTCTTCAATTCCGAAGACTTCATCAAATACTTTGCCGACCTTACTTCCGGTATCGATCGAAGACATTGGGTCTTTACGCAAACGATGACGCAGACACAAGGTAACGATGCGACGAATATCACTCACTGTTACCTCCGTCCGATTCTCGTAGGCCGCAAGTGCCTTTGCTGCACGGTTGGTCACAATATCGCCGCGCAATCCGTCTACATCCAATTCAGAACAGACTTGAGAGATTTTGACTCGCAAATCATGGTCAATTTTAATCCCCTTCAAACGCTCTTGAGCTTGAACGATTTTTTCCTGTAAACCATCTTGTTGAGACTGGAATTCAACCAGAAATGTCGCAGAATTGGCATCAAATTCGGTCCGTTGTTCAACGATTTGGACCCGTAATTCTGGATCTTTCACCGTACGAATTTCAGCGTGCATTCCAAACCGATCGAGTAATTGGGGCCGCAGTTCGCCTTCTTCTGGATTCCCCGAGCCAACCAAGACAAACCGCGCCGGGTGACGGATGGAAATGCCTTCCCGCTCCACGGTGTTCCAGCCCGATGCGGCAGAATCAAGTAACACATCGACTAGGTGGTCATCTAGAAGATTGACTTCATCCACATACAAAATGCCGCGATTTGCTTTTGCCAACAATCCAGGCTCAAAGGCTTTGATCCCTTCAGAAAGCGCTTTTTCAATGTCGATCGTGCCGCACACCCGATCTTCAGTTGCACCCAAGGGCAAGTCCACCATTTGAACTTTCTTCTTGGCGATCGTAACCGTATTTCCCTGTTCAATGAACGCCCGTACCTCATCACCCATGATTTCAGGATCTGTCGGATGGCTATTAAACGGATCATCCGCTACAACATCAATTTCAGGCAGCAAGTCGGCCAATGCACGAATAGTTGTCGATTTGCCCGTACCCCGATCGCCCATAATCATCACACCACCGATTTTGGGATCAATGATATTGAGGATGAGGGCAAGTTTCATTTCCTCCTGACCAACGATGGCCGTGAAGGGAAATACTGCACGGCGGCGCAGTTGAGTTGGAGCATCAGGAGTCATTACCACAGGATTTTCTCTTGTCTTAACTTAGGGTTGGATTGGTCGGTTGAACTAGGCGGCCCGAGGGACTAGGGCAATTGTGGTGAATCTGTTAGGCATTCAGCTTTTCCGCAACCAATTGATTGGTTA
>JANXNM010000858.1 GCA_025354065.1 Synechococcales cyanobacterium 340R_concoct_173_sub
GGGCGGTTTTTTCTTATGACATGGTTGGGTCTTGCAATTTTAACGGCTTTCTTTGAATCTTTGAAGGATGTATTCAGTAAAAAGAGTTTAAATTTTTTAGATGAATATCTCGTGGCTTGCGCGGGGATGGCGATCGCGTCAGTTTCTTTACTACCCGTTTTAGCCGTTGTTGGCGTTCCGAAGCTGGGGCCGAATTTTTGGATGGCGCTAACGATCGGTGGGTCTCTAAATGTGGTGGCTTATACGCTGTATGTCAAAGCTATTCGCCTAGCAGATTTATCACTCATGTCGCCCTTGTCTACCTTAACGCCATTATTTTTATTAATCACTTCCCCCTTGATTGTTAAGGAAGTTCCGACGATTTGGGATGCTGTTGGAGTTTCTTTGATTGTAATTGGATCTTATGTATTGAATTTGAATGCGTCGGCTGATGGTTTTTGGGGACCGTTACGATCGATTTTCCGAAATAAAGGTACCCGAATGATGGTGGTGGTGGCGTTTATTTGGAGTATTACCTCTACGTTTGACAAAGTGGGAGTGCTGAATTCTTCGCCAATTTTTTGGGCAATTGTATTATTTGGATTTATTGCGTTGGGGATTCTGCCGTTAATTATTTTAAAATCAAAGAACCCGATTCAGGGCATTCGATCGCATTGGCGGTTGTTGTTAGCGGCAGGGGTTGCTAATGCGATTGGGGTCGGTTGTCAAATGGTGGCGGTGGGAATGGTGGCCGTTACGCAGGTGATTGCGGTGAAGCGAATGAGTGGATTAATTAGTGTGGTGTTTGGTCACTTTCTATTTGGTGAGAAGGGTATTCGGGAACGGCTGTTGGGTGCGGGTATTATGGTGATGGGCGTGGTAGTGATGACGATCGGTTGAGGATACACGGTCAAAGTATAGTAGTGAATCCTCAATTTATTCGTTTTCTCGTTGGATTTGGAAAATAGCGAACCCTGTCTTCTACAGTCTCTGAAATCCAGATTTCTAAGAGAATGAAAAATATGAATATGCTGTGACCTAAACCCAACGAGAAAAAACTAGAATCCGTCCGATCGAAAACTATTTTGCCTTTGCTGGGGGCGCTGTTGCACGCATTTTTTGGCGTTGTTCCTCGGTTAACACTGCATTTTCTTTAGTATTTTCTTGTTTTTTGATCTCAGCAATACTTGCCTTCTGTTCAGGTGTTAGCGTCAGCTTAGCAAGAGCTTTCCGAAAAGAAACTTTGTTTGCTTTGGCAGTCTCCATTTGAGAGAGTTGCTCGGGCGTTAATAGTTTTTGAATCTCTGCGCGGGCTTCTTCCTTAATCGTCTTGAGTTGCGCTTTTTGCTCAACGGTGAGTTTTAAATCAAGAGGCGCCTTTGCTTCAGCCGCAACAAGTGTAGGCTGAGATAATGCTGAAATTACAGGAATGCCAGTCACTGCTGCGAGGCATAGCAAACCGGGGAGGAATTTAATCAATGAGTTCATTTGTGTTTCTCTAATGGATAGAAGTAATTTAACGATCGAAATAATACTTAGGATAGATCTAAA
>JANXNM010000868.1 GCA_025354065.1 Synechococcales cyanobacterium 340R_concoct_173_sub
TCTGGACTATCTGTTAGGCGACCGATCGTATCTTGGACTTTACCCGATACGTTTTTAGCAGCAGCTTTGGCTTTGTCTACAAGTCCGCCATCAGTAGCATTATCGATTTTGTCGCCAACCTTTGCTGCGTTGTCCCGAACCGCCCCTTCGGCTTGTTTAGCCTTGCCCTCAAGTTGGTCTTTCGGATCACCCGTGACCTTACCGACCGTTTCTTGAATTTTGCCTTCTACACTTTTAGCAGCAGCCTTAGCCTTATCTTCAATACTCATAGCGATTGACTTCCTATTTCTTGGATGAATGTTAGTTGTTCACATAAACCATAGTAGAAATAAAGTTTTATCTAGTAGTGTATCTAAAGTAATGCAAACGAAATTCTAAATGAAGATGCTTAATTTTAAATAGAGAGCTAATATAAGTATAGAGTATAGCATAGCATCTTCAAATATTGTTATTGCCTTGCGTTATGAGTATTGATTTTTTATTAAAAATTTCGGCATTCAATGTTTATATTCAAGCGGTTCAACCTTATGAGTAATTCTTGTTACTACGTCTAAAACAATATGGCTATAATGAATTAACATCATCTCGTCTACTTCTGCCCGGTGATATTGTCTTGTCATTAATGTTTATCATGGCGGTGATTTTGGGCGTTGCTGCCATTCCTGAGGGATTGCCTGCGGTAGTGACAATTTCTCTTGCATTGGGGCAAACATTGGGGCAAAACGGATGTTAAAGCAACAGGCCCTAATCCATAAGCTGCCAGCGGTGGAGACCTTAGGTTTGGTAACCATTATTTGTTCGGATAAGACTGGGACTCTGACGGAGAATCGGATGACTGTTACGCTTCTGGATGTCGCAGGTGAGGAGGAGGATTTAACGTCATCACAGCATCAAGATTTTGTGAATGCCGAAGTCGCTACCGATGCCGCAATATCTAGCCTATTACAATTCTATCCAGAACTGGGATTGCTCCTAACGGGGCAGCACTCTGTAATGATGCCCTCCTAGAACCCAGTCCTGATCCGCCTCAGCAGTTTTATGCTGTTGGCGATCCAACCGAAG
>JANXNM010000885.1 GCA_025354065.1 Synechococcales cyanobacterium 340R_concoct_173_sub
TATAACAATCCAACGGCAACCGTCGTAGATCGAGCAACGCGCTTAAACATTCCAGCCATCTGTCTAAACCATCGAAAATTCGCGACTCGGGAATTACTAGATCAAGCGATCGTTGAAGTACTGGTGAGCTATCAAGCGGAGTGGGTGGTGATGGCAGGTTGGATGCGGATTGTCACCCCGGTTTTAATTAATGCCTTTCCAAATCGAGTATTAAACATTCACCCCAGTTTATTGCCCAGTTTTAAGGGCAGCAAGGCGATCGAACAAGCCTTTCAATCTGGCGTGAAAATAACGGGCTGCACAGTTCACCATGTGGTGACGGAGGTAGATAGTGGGGAGATAGTCATGCAAGCAGCAGTTCCCGTGTTAACTAATGACACCCTAGAAACCCTGCAAGCACGACTCCAAATCCAAGAACATAAAATTTACCCGGCGGCCATTGCGATCGCAGTCGGACAAGAGATTATAGAAATAAACACACCTCAGATTGTTTCGACTTAGGTCAAAAATGACACTTTTTGAGTATCTTAGTTTTTCTCAGTATCTTCCTTAAGGTGGATGTTACTATCTGACTTTTGAGAGAACATAAACGCAGATTGAGAAGCTAATTGTCTAGCACAAGGGCAGTCCAAACCGGGTAGGGGCTGCTTTTTTATTGAAAAATTTTCTTTTCCCATATCTATATTACAGCGACCTACAGTGAGTTTCCACAATCTTCAAGTCTGGACTGTGGAAAACTGTACTTTCATCCTAAAAATGTACTCGCATCCTAGAAAATTTGAAACCGACAAAGATTCACGGCTCAAAATAGTTGCGGTCTAAAACATCTGCGGCAATATCTGGGTTGGTTGAGTGGTAGGTGCGGTGTATGACGGAACCGGAGTCACTTGACCAAAATTACCAGAATTGACTGGTGTCATAGGGACGTAAGGATTCACCAGATCGCTTAGGGGTCTGAGAATAACATCTTTGCGGTAGTCGGTCGCATCCAGGCAAGTCACAAGACCTTTTTCGATCGGGCTTTGTAGGGGCGCA
>JANXNM010000049.1 GCA_025354065.1 Synechococcales cyanobacterium 340R_concoct_173_sub
GATCGACCAATACGGGAATCGCATTTCGTCCTTCCGTACCCATAAGTCCGATCGTTTTAATCACCTCTTGGCGAATTTGCCATTCTGGCGCATGAATTTCACGAACTAATGCAGGTAATACCGATTGCGCTGCTGCACCGAGATCACCTAATTCTCGTATTGCCCGTAACTTAGTCTCCAAAATACCATTGCTCAGTTTTGGAACAAGCCGTGCAAGCCATTGATCAATTTGATTACGACGCAGCATTTCCGTACTCAATCCGACCCGCTGGCCCAATTCATTCAGAACATTCTCTGGAATAATCCATTTCCACACCTCGGCTCAAGCAACAATCCCGTATTGCTAATAGAAATCCATGAATACCTTCCGGCGCACCTAGCATCGCATCGGCTTGAATCATGAAATTCTTCCAAAGGTAAGTTTCATTACCATTCAGTCAACAACGTATCGCGTTTGACGGGAGCCGGACGGAAGGTATATTTCAGACATTCCCAAGCCGTCACTTTTGCATCTTGATGAACAGTGGGATTGTCCGGTTCATTTGGATTATGATCACGATTTAATTCATTCAAATAGCTCAGCATCAAATCAGGAATATTGTCCGGCAGATGGGTATCGGTAATACCAGATTTGTGTGCAATGATCTGCTCGGCATAAAGCTTGGCTAGCAATACTGTGACATTGTGCTGACCGACCATCTTAGAGAGTTGGCTACAGGTATCGAAATATTCTGAATCGGCGAATATATCGCGTTTGTTGCATTGGGTTAAATAGGCTTCTAAAAATGACGACAATCGATTCCCTTCAATTCGCATTGGACGCATTAATGTTTTGGGAACATTGTCGAGATTTTCTTTAACACGAGAGGTAACAATCAAGGCATTGGCGGGAAAATCTGGATGTCCAGGACGAATCTCCCGTCTTGTAGCATCGCTGAGTTCAGACATTCGATCGACAATAACTAAAACTCGTCCGATCGACAATAACTAAAACTCGTCGTTGACGTAATAGTTTTTCAATAAAGTCATCACTTAAAGGCTCAGCAGAATCAACTAACGCTTGAAGTTGACCACGAATGGCTTCGCGAAATGGGTCTTTGCCTTCATTTACTTTGAAATCAAGTTCTTGTTCAATTAAAACTGGAATCATCCGATGACGGCATAGACGTTTGGTCCGATCGTCCGACATAGACCATTGTGCTAATTGACAAGCCAAACTGGTTTTACCAATCCCCCCTTCATCCCAAATTAGAATACATTGTCGTCCATCCAAAAAGGTGGCTTAAATGTCTTGACTACTAATTTCAGCGATAGTATTGCCTTGTAATACGACAGGAATGGGAATGTATACCCACCGATCGTTGACAGTACTTTTATTCGCAAATGCGTCATGGGCAATGGTGAGTTGCCGATCGACCCAGGCATCTAGAACTCGAGGATGGTAATGTAACCAGCCTAAAAACATGACAAATCGCAAGGGTACTTTAACGGTATTCCCCAACGGCGTAGGCAATTCAAAGTCAGTGTAGGGCTTTAGAAGATCATTTACTTTTAATAGCCATAATGGTTTGAGTAGTAGGACTAAAAGCCAGAAGCTAGGAGTCACTAGAATGTACAATGCAATTAATGCAAAGATTAGATTTTCTTTACTCCATTCAGTTATTTGATTTAAATAACGATTGGCTTTAGCGGCTTTGATGACTACGATCGATCGGCGTAAAGAATTCCGAACTTCTTGAGTAGTATTGCTCTTTGGATCTTTCCAATGGCGATGAGGGCATTAATGCGTTGCTGAAGCGGTAATTTTTGGTTCTGGACGGTGTTAACAAGGAGTTCGAGTGCGCTGGCATTAGGGGCGATTGCAATGCTGTTGGGGTGAAAGATTGCGGGCGATGAACTCAGCTCAAGCGTTTGGCCTAGAGCGGTGACGGCAAAGACTGCACTCAGGCCAAACAGTGCCAAGGGCAGTAAGCCAAACCGACGGAACCGAAAATTCGATGACGACATAATGCCTAGAAGTGGGGGTAGATGTTCCTAGTTAGACTTTAGAATGCCTACCATTGCATCGCCATACCATCATAGGCAACCTAAAATTTTCCTCACAACGTAAAATTAGGATGATTTATGGGGGTTCTAAATCGATCGATTAGTATGATCGTTGTCTTAATTAGGACTTAAATTGAGTACTTCCCTTGTCTAAATTGATCTACCCTATGCGTAATTACAAGTTCTTAACTATGGTTTACGATCTAGAAATTCTTATAACCTGTGATTCCCATGAGTCTTTTTGATCAAATTCTCGGTGCAGTTAACAATCCTGGCCAACAGGGTTCCATGGATCAACTCGGTAGCTTAGTTAACATGGCGCAGCAAGTCAGCGGTCAACATGGTATGGATCCGGCCATGACTCAAAGAGTGATGTCGATGTTGGGCGGTACGATTCAATCTGGACTGCAAAATCATCAGGACGCTAATGGTCTCAATGCCACACAAGATCTCGTGCAACAACTCGGTTCGTCAGCCACAGCCAACCCCAACGCGATCGCATCCTTAATTCCAATGGATATCCAACAACAAGTCTGTGGGGCAATCGCTCAGCAAACAGGTCTAAGTGCAGGAATGGTTCAAGGCATGTTGCCAAGCCTGATTCCCATTGCCATGAAGATGCTCCAAGGCGGCGCGGTTCAAGGCGGCAGTAGTAATCCGTTGTTAAATATGTTCTTGGACAAAAACCAGGACGGAAATCTAGACATGGGTGATGCTATGGGTCTAGCGATGCAATTCGTGCAAAATCGCTAACCGATCGTCCCTCGTATAGTTCACAGATTATATATCCACACTAAAACCTGAGACAAACCGCCATATAACCTAGTCTCAGGTTTTCCATCAACGCTCATCAATACGTGTTTTCCACGCATCAAAACAGTGGAAGATCTCCCGTAGCGATATGAATTAGCTTAGGGACTGACTCTAACGAGGATCCTTGGGCTTTGCTTTGTTAACCTTGAGCAAGCGGCCCATCCACTCTGCTCCATCTAGCTTTTCGATCGCTAGATCTTCCTCTGCCTCCGTATCAAGATCCACGAATGCGAACCCGCGTTTTTTGCCAGTTTCCCGGTCCATGGGTAAGCTGACACGTTTCACAACGCCATACTCACCAAATGCTTCACGGACATCCTCTTCGGTCGCCTGGAAGGACAAATTGCCGACGTAAATAGCCACAGTGCTCTCCGTATCCTATTGAAATCTGAATAATCAACAAGAAACGATAATTTCCTTAATCGCCTGCATGTTTGCAAACCATTATAGCGAATTATTTTCATCAGGGGCACAACAAACTATAGAAAGAGGTAACTATCTATAGAAAGAGGCAACTATTTGTTCAGAGATTCTGTCTAGAGAGCTTGCAAATGTCTAGTTGAAGCCTTCAAACTTGGGCGACGATCGCTCCTCGGGGTAACGATTGGTCGAACTCACTTTCAAAGTACAGATAAGAAATCCCGTTTTGTGGAAACCCTATTCTTTCCAACAGGTTATTCTTTCCTTAACCTATTCTTTAGAATAGTCAGGTAAGTTTGTTTGTAATATTCGATACCGAAAATATTCTATGACTTTATCTTCTCGCTTGTTTCAATCCTTGACTGCCCCTAAGGGATTGCTTTCCATCCTTCCCATTGGTATGGCGTTGGGCTTGGCGGCTTGTTCTCCCCAAACTCCCACAGCGGCTCCCGGTGCAGCGAAGCCTGATGCAACAACATCGTCAGCTCCAGCGATGAGCGGTGGTGCAACTGTGGCGCTCTCGGGTGCTGGTGCGACGGCTCCTAATCCGCTGTACCAAGCTTGGTTTGCGGCTTACAATAAAAAAAATCCTAACGTCCAAATCAGCTATCAATCTGTCGGTAGTGGGGCAGGTGTGAAGCAGTTCTTAGCCCAAACCGTGGACTTTGGTGCAACGGACTCGCCCCTGAAGCCTGAAGAACGTGAAAAATATCCAGCCGCAGCGGGTAAGCCCATTCAAGTGCCATCGACGGGCTTGTTTGTGGTATTTGCCTACAATCTTGATGGCGTGAAAGACCTTAAGCTGTCCCGCGAAGTCTATTGCGGCATCGTTGATGGTTCCATTAAGAAGTGGAATGACGAAAAAATTAAGAAAGACAATGCTGGCGTAACGCTGCCTGACACGGATGTCACATTTGTCCACCGATCGGACGGAAGCGGCACCACGTCAATCTTTACTAAACACCTCACTAAGGCTTGCCCCAACTGGAAAGCAGGTTCTGACAAGTCCGTGGAATGGCCAACTGGAACGGGTGCAAAAGGCAATGAAGGCGTAACTGCTGCCCTTCAACAAACTAAGGGCGCGATCGGTTATACCGAGTATTCCTTTGCCAAGAGCGGAAACTTGATGATGGCGGCCTTGCAAAACAAAGCGGGTGATTTCGTTGTTCCTACTCCCGATAGTGCAGCGAAAGCATTGTCCGGCGTGACGATCCCCGAAGACTTTGCGCTCTCCGTTCCCGATCCTGAAGGAAAAGGAGCTTATCCTATTGTTAGCTTGACCTGGTTGCTGTTCTACGGTACTCCGAAAGACGCGTCTAAAGGCGATGCTTTGAAGAGTTTCACCAAGTGGGCTTTGTCGGCTGAAGGTAAAACTTTCGTAACTGACTTGGGCTATATTCCATTGCCTGAAGATGTGGTCACTAAGGTTACAGCCGCATTGGACGCTAAATAGTTGTCGGGCCTATCTCAGTTCTAAGACTATGATTTAGGCCACCTATTCAGGTAATCAGAAATGAGGTAATCAGAAAATCGATGGATTTGGTGAATTGAAATTTATATTCTTCTGATTCTTCGGTTTTCTATTATCGCCCTGCGTAATTCATCTTGTATGGGTCATCTCATTTCCTCTAGGGTCTGATATTTTTTACAATAGTTTTTTAAGATAGTTTGTATTCACTTTTTTGTTTACTTTTAATGCTTTAGTTAATCTTTGATCGTAAATCTCTCTGAGAAATCCAATTATGGTTGTTTCGCCAAATCAAAAAAATGAACCGATGCAGCGGGATCGATCGCCCCTTGCGCGAAATCTGGACACCGCATTTGTCTGGTTGACGGGCGGGTTTGCTAGCTTGATTGCTCTCTTATTGATTACCATTGCAATTCGGGTTGGAATCGATGCAAGCCCAGCCATAGCAAAGTTTGGATTGGGCTTTTTGGTTGAAAGCCGTTGGGATCCAGTTAAAGAAGTTTATTCAGCTTTCCCCCAAATCTATGGAACGATCGTCAGCTCATTCCTAGCCTTGCTGCTGGCCGTTCCAGTGGGGATTGGGGTTGCTATCTTTCTCAGCGAAGATTTTATTCCAGAGAAAATTCAGCGTCCTGTTGTTTTCTTGGTTGAACTTCTTGCGGCAATTCCAAGTGTTGTCTATGGACTGTGGGGAATTTTTGTATTGATACCAATTCTGCGAGACATGGGAAAAGGTGTATATCAATCGTTCGGGTGGCTACCGTTTTTCTCGACCTCGCCATCTGGACCTGGAATGTATGTTGCGGGAATCATTCTAGCCATTATGATTTTACCAATCATCACCGCCATCTCTCGGGATGCTCTGGTTGCTGTCCCGATCGAACTCCGACAAGCTTCCTATGGTTTGGGAGCAACGCGGTGGGAAACAATTTTTAAAATTATTCTACCTGCTGCATTCTCTGGGGTGGTCGGGGGAGTTATGTTGGCGCTAGGGCGTGCCATGGGTGAAACGATGGCCGTGACGATGGTGATTGGAAATGCGAATAAAGCAAACATATCCATATTTGACCAAGGTTCTACGGTGTCGTCGCTTTTGGCTAACCAGTTTGCTGAAGCCAGCGGACTTCAAGTGTCGTCGCTGATGTATGCCGCGATCGTTTTGTTTGCGTTGACCTTGGTGGTGAATATTCTCGCTCAAGTTGTTGTGCAGCGTGTCAATCGGATCTAGTCCTACCCGAACTCAATTTTTATGAATTCAACTTCTTTCCCAACGCCTGAAGATAGTTCCAATCAAGGTTTAATCAATCGCCTAAAACGACAACCTTCATCGCCGCGCACGTTGTTTAACACCGTTATGTCGGTCATCGTATTTGTCTGTGCTGCGATCGCCATTGTGCCTTTGGTCGCAGTATTGTGGTATGTCCTTGAAAAAGGTGGATCTCGGCTCAGCTTAGAGCTATTCACCCAGCTTCCCCCGCCGCCTAATATTATTGGAGGTGGATTTGGGAATGCCTTCATCGGAACCTTAATGACCGTGGGAATTGGCAGCACGATCGCCATTCCTTGCGGTATTTTGGCTGCTATTTTCCTATCAGAATTCGCCGCTGGAACCCGTCTTGCGAATTGGATTGGCTTCTTGACCAATGTCTTGAGCGGCGTACCATCTATTGTGGTTGGGGTATTCGCCTATTCCGTGGTGGTTATCACGATGGGTACCTTTTCTGCGATCGCTGGGGGATTTGCTCTGGCCGTCTTGATGCTGCCCATCATCGTTCGGACTGCTACGGAAAGTCTGGCCCTTGTTCCTCAGGAAGCTCGTCAAGCGGCAGTAGGATTGGGTGCGACTCGGTTTCAGACGGTCGCGAGAGTGGTATTGCCCGCCGCCTTGCCGCCGATTTTAACTGGGGTCATGTTGGCAGTGGCTCGGGCTTCGGGCGAGACGGCTCCCCTTATCTTTACGGCGCTGTTTAATAATTTTTGGCCAAAAGGCGTTTCAGAACCGATCGCAACGCTGTCTGTTTTGGTCTTCAACTTCGCCACGACACCTTATAAAAATCAACAGGAACTGGCAGCCGCTGGGTCGCTAATTCTAGTGTTGATGGTGACGATCGCAAGTATTGGATCTCGTTTGATTGTGAAGCGCAAATAGACTAGTTTCCCAATAGAAATTAGTCTATTTGTCATTTTAAGCTTATTACTCTTTGTTAAGGTCAAGCCAGTCCTCTACTATATAAGTGTGGAGAACTAAGCCGTGACCTGTTGAGAAATCTAGTTCTCGTTGACTATCGTTTCAAATAATTTCACCAGGACACCGTTTATGGTTACTTCATCTAGCCCTCAGACTCAGCCTATTCTCAGCAGCAAAGATGCCAACATTTACTATGGTAATTTTTTGGCAGTACGCGATGTAACGATCGATATTCCTAAAAACTCAATCACTGCTTTTATTGGTCCATCAGGCTGCGGTAAAAGTACGGTGTTGCGCTGTTTTAACCGTCTTAATGACTTGATTAAAATTTTCAAAATGCGTGGCAGCATGACCTATCACGGTCAAGATCTCTATTCTCCTGAAATTGATCCAGTTGCGGTTCGTCGTCAAATTGGAATGGTTTTCCAAAAGCCAAATCCATTCCCAAAATCAATTTATGACAATATTGCCTTTGGGCCTCGCCTTGTGCAATACAAGGGCGATATGGATGAGTTGGTTGAACGATCGCTCCGGAGTTCTGCGCTTTGGGATGAAGTTAAGGACAAACAGAAGGAAAGCGGCTTGGCACTCTCCGGTGGTCAGCAGCAGCGCCTTTGCATTGCCCGTGCGATCGCGATGCAGCCTGATGTAATTTTGATGGATGAACCTTGCTCGGCATTGGATCCAATCTCTACTTTGAAAGTGGAAGATTTGCTTCAAGAACTCAAGGAGAAGTACACGATCGTGATTGTGACTCACAATATGCAGCAAGCGTCTCGTGCTTCGGACTACACTGCATTTTTTAATGTGGAACAGACCGATCGGGGACGGACGGGTCATATTGTTGAGTACGATCGGACTGAAGTGATCTTCCAAAATCCCCAACAACAAGCCACTCAATCCTATGTCAGCGGTCGATTCGGCTAGAGTATTCTAACTTTGCCATCACCCTCATGAATTTAGAAAAAACACTGACAGAAACCGTGATTATTTCCTGTGTGCTGTCGGTGTTTTGTCGTTTACCCGTGGGTACGATCGTTCTTAGTAGCTACAATTAGCCTCCTGAAATGATGGGTCGATCGTAGCGAGCCTCCTTTTCGTCTAATTCTTGTTTTTGAGATCTTGTGTAAACTAGCAAAATTCTTTCTCATAAAATATACTGAGTTTTTTGATATAACCTTCGTTTAGTATGAATGGATACTTTAGGGCGATCGAAGGGATAGATCAGTGGACCAGTCCTCGTCTTGGGGTGCAGTTTTGTTTTGATGAAGGGCCGCTGACACTCTATGGTCCTGATCAGAAGAAATTCTTGTCATTTACCGAAATCTCTCAGCAGGCTGGCCAAGAAATCTAACGGGCTGACCAAGAAACCCAACGGGCTGATCGTGAGGCCCAACGAGTCGAGCAGTTGATGGCGTAGTTACGATCGCTTGGTGTAGACCCAAATCTTTCCTAATCTTTATCACTCTTAATATTTATCACACGGATAGCTGACATCCACGTTAAGTTACATCCACCTAGCTTTACAATAAAGGTTCTTATCATTCATCTCCTTGACCGATGCAGCCAACAGATCCGAGCAAGTTCACCGAAAAAGCATGGGAGGCTATTGTCCAGTCTCAGGATATTGTCCGACGATATAAGCACCAGAACCTTGAAGCCGAACATTTATTGATTGCGCTTTTAGAGCAACCTGATGGACTCGCGACTCGAATGTTGGCTAAGGTGAACGTGGATGTGACACGTTTTTTCCAGCAACTAGATGACTTTACAAATCGACAGCCGAAGCTTGGGACCGTTGATCAACTTTATGTTGGATATAGTTTAGAGAAGCTTCTCGATCGGGCCGAAATTACTCGTAAGTCCTTACAGGATGACTTGATTTCTGAAGCGCATATTTTAATTGGCTTTTCGACCGATCCCCGCATCGGAATGCGAATGTTTCGAGCATCAAACTTAGATGTGAAGCAGCTTGAAGGTGCCTTAAGTGAAGTTATAAAAGAAGCTGCCGCTGCTGCTGCCGTGAAAGAAATTGCCGCCACTGTTCCAGGATTATCATCCGGCAATGCTAGCAGTAGTTCACCTCAGTCTCCATTGGAGCGCTTTGGCCGAGATCTAACAGAAATGGCGAGGCAGGGAAAAATTGATCCGGTGATCGGTCGAGATGAGGAAATTCGTCGGGTGATTCAGGTTCTGTCGCGGCGCAGTAAAAATAATCCGGTGTTGATTGGAGAGCCGGGAGTCGGAAAAACGGCGATCGCAGAAGGATTAGCCTCGCGAATTGCGGATGGTCAGGTGCCGGATTCATTAAAGGATCAGCAATTGATTTCATTAGATATGGGATCGTTGATTGCCGGGGCAAAGTATCGCGGTGAGTTTGAAGAACGTTTGCGATCGTGCTTGAAAGCGGTGATGGATTCTGAAGGGCAAATTGTATTGTTCATTGATGAATTGCATACGGTTATGGGGGCCGGGGGCAGTCAGGGCGCGATGGATGCGAGTAATTTGCTGAAGCCGATGTTGGCGCGGGGTGAATTGCGATGTATTGGCGCGACGACTATTGATGAATATCGGACTCATATTGAAAAAGATCCAGCCTTCGATCGGCGCTTTCAGCAAGTCTTAGTTGAGCAGCCCAGCATAGACGATACGATTTCGATTTTGCGTGGGTTGAAAGAACGGTATGAAGCGCATCATGGCGTAAAGATTTCGGATGCTGCATTGGTGGCGGCGGCAACATTGTCATCGCGTTATATTGCCGATCGTTTTTTGCCGGATAAGGCGATCGATTTGGTCGATGAAGCGGCGGCAAAACTGAAGATGGAAGTCACATCAAAGCCTGCTGATTTGGAGATGATGGAGCGACGGCTGACGAAATTACAAATGGAAAAGCGATCGCTTTCTGACGAAGGTAAAAATACGAGCGATTCGTCTAGAATTCGGATTGAAAAAATTGAGAGTGAAATCGAAGATCTTGAACTGAAGAAAACAGATTTAACGACACGTTGGGAGACCGAAAAAGCCTTACTTGATGAACGCAATGATGATTTAAAAAAAGAGGAACAACTCCGTACCCAAATCAAACAGGCTGAACGGGAATTTGATTACAATAATATGTATCGTTTGCAGTATGAATTGCAACAGCTTGAAGCGGAACATGCCAAAAAAGAAGCCGATATTACAGCGATGCAGTCTTCAAAATCGACGCTTGCTCGTGAACAGGTGAATGAATCTGACATTGCCGAAATCGTGGCCATGTGGACGGGGATTCCAGTCAGTCGTTTGGTTGAATCTGAACGCCAAAAGCTATTGAATTTAGAATCTCATTTACAGCAAAAAGTCATTGGACAAGAAGATGCGATCGAAGCTGTGGCATCGGCCATTCGTCGGGCACGATCGGGAATGAAAGATGCGAATCGTCCGATCGGATCATTTTTATTCCTAGGTCCAACGGGTGTGGGGAAAACGGAGCTAGCACGGGCTTTGGCGGAAGTTCTGTTTGATACGCAAGACGCGATGATTCGGCTGGATATGTCGGAATATATGGAAAAAAATTCAGTGATGCGAGTGATCGGATCGCCGCCCGGATATGTGGATTCGGAGAAGGGCGGACAATTGACAGAAGCGGTGCGTCGTAAACCCTATTCGGTTATTTTGTTAGACGAAATGGAGAAAGCCCATCCTGATGTATTCAATATCTTTTTGCAAATGCTCGATGATGGCCGAATTACGGATGGTCAGGGCCGTACAGTGGCGTTTGGCAATACTGTAATTATCATGACGAGTAATGTGGGAAGTGGGGATATTCTGGAATTGTCATCGGACGATCGGAATCATCCCGAATTAGAAGCACGCGTTTTGGGTGCATTGCGTAAACAATTCCGACCTGAGTTTCTCAACCGAATTGATGAAACAATTATATTCCATCCATTAGGCCGTACGGAACTTGGGAGTATTGTTGGGTTACAAATTCATCGAATTGAGGCATTGTTGGCGGATCAGAAAATTGCGCTGAAAATTACGGCAGCAGCGAAATTGTATCTTGCAGAAGAAGGCTATGACCCGGCCTATGGTGCCCGCCCACTGCGTCGTGCGATTCAGCGTAAGCTCCAGAATCCAATCGCAACTAAACTATTGGATCAAACTTTTTCAGCGGGAGATACGATTTTGATTGATTGTGTAAATGATGTTTTGACCTTCGATCGGAAGTGATTCGGCTAGTAGGGTTTATCTCTTCTAAAAAAAGACTATTGCCTACTGTTTCAGCCAAGTCTCTAGATCGGCGATCGTCCCAAAATCTAGAAGGGCGATCGCTAATGATTCTAGTTTCGCTAGGTCTAAAGCTGCGATCGATTTTTTGGTTTTTGCGGGGAGTTTACCGAGTTTGCGATCGAGTTGGAGTGAAACTAGCGATCGACGTTCCTCCTCTTTCCCCTCTTTTTTTCCTTCTTTTTTTCCTTCAGCCTTTACTTCCTTGTAAAAGCGGGTTTCTTGCAGTGTGATATCAACTCCAAGCATTTTCTCTACCTCTGTACGACTTAGGTTGTTAAATGTGTAAATTAAGATGGTGGATAACATTTCCATTATCGCGCGATTGGTCTGGGGATCGGCAATCTCTTTTCTGGTTCGGTCTGCCAAAAATTGCGCTGTATCTTTCGCTTTTTTCTTTTTCTCTACTGTCAACGCTATCAACGC
>JANXNM010000058.1 GCA_025354065.1 Synechococcales cyanobacterium 340R_concoct_173_sub
CCCAGCGACGAAGATCTCCTTCGACCTGGTAGTCGGCTTCAACCACTTCTCTGAGTGTTGCAACATCTGCATCCGTGAGGTCACGAACGCGAATGTCGGGATTAATCCCGGTTTTTTTCAACACTGCTTTGGAGCGGGTTAGACCGATTCCAAAAATATAAGTTAGACCAATTTCAACCCGTTTATCACGGGGAAGGTCTACACCTGCAATCCGCGCCACACTCGTTCTCCTTGTGAAAACTATATTTACAGAGGGGGCACACCCTAAAGTTGTGCGTTCAATCCAGGCTTTCCCCGAAGGCGGGGCTGACCTGGTGGTCATTTCCGTTAACCCTGGCGCTGTTTATGCTTAGGGTTTTCGCAAATAACCGTTACGCGACCGCGACGACGAATCACGCGGCATTTGTCACACATTTTGCGGACAGAAGCTCGTACTTTCATGCTTCTCGATTAGCCATAAATTACAAACACAATATCTTAGCAATCGAATCCTATCTTGTCAAGCTGAGTTGTCTGTTGGATATTAGGGCGTAACGATCGGTCAAACTCCTCACTAACTACTGACAACTATCGATAACAACTAAGGCCAATCGGTTGGAGTTCCATCGGGCTAGATTGAGCATTGGGCATTATCGGCGATCGAAGGGTTTGGACTTCGGTGCGATCGGGAAATTTTTGGACCCAAAATTCAATGTGGTAGAGCGTGATGGGATGTGGGGTGCAGAGGTGGCCTGTGATTTTATCGGGAGTAATGACGATTCTGAAGCATATCGATTGGGAGAGATTGTTAATGAATCGCAGGTCTTTGTAACCATAGACAACCGTGGCATCGGAACCCAGCGGAGTGAAGCGGGTTTCATCCGTGTAGATGTCGGCAGAGTGGGAATAGCGTTCGATCGGCTTGAGTCCAGCTTGCAGCGTGAGGTAATACAAAATTCCCGACAGTTGGCATAGACCACCGCCCATGACGGCTTTAAGATTTCCATTGACCAGCGCACGGCCTTCTAGATAGCCCCGTTTTGCTACAGGTGCACCGACTAAGGCCCAAAAGGAAAAGATTTCGTCCGGTTGGATAATCACGTTATGAATAGTGTTGGCGGCGATCGTTAGGTTTTGGCGCTTGTTTTCAGAATAGTTGGCAACTTTGAGGACTTGGACGACTTGGACCCTTGCCTCAAACTGCTGACTTTGGAGTTGAACCGATTTTGACGACGATCGCACGATTCTATGAAATTGGGCCGATCGCACATCAGCCAAAAATCGCAGCATGAGTTTTAGTTTTAATCGTAATGACGACGGAATCAATTGTTTCATTCGCACCTTATCCCGATAAGTCAACTCTCAAAATCTTTAGTCAACGGTACCCAAGCAAAGACCCTCAGTAGTAGATACCGAGGGTCTTAAGCGTCTCAATACATCGCTGAAGCGCGCTCAGTTGGAAGTTAACGCTTGTTTTTCAACCGATAAGTGATGCGGCCCTTGAGCAAGTCGTAAGGAGATAGCTCGACTTTGACCCGATCGCCGGGGAGAATTTTAATGTAGTTTCGACGAATTTTGCCGGAAATGTGGGCTAGCACGTTAAAGCCGTTGTCGAGGTCTACGCGAAACATCGCATTCGGCAACGAATCTACAACAGTGCCTTCCATCTCAATTAGGTCTTCTTTAGACAAAGGTTCCTCCTAGGAA
>JANXNM010000115.1 GCA_025354065.1 Synechococcales cyanobacterium 340R_concoct_173_sub
ACACAACAATTGGTAAAAGTGATAAGACTAGTATTCCAAAGTCTCGAATAATCAAAGCTTTGAATTCTGGTAACCTGAGCCATTGTGGAGGATTGGACCATAGAAGCTTAAGGAAAAGGGAATACAACCCTGCCATAATTAAAAACCATATGAGAGCTAGGAATAGTACAAAAGCAGAAAACAAAAAAGGAGCTAGAACATGTTCATTGCCTATAGTTTTATTGCCGATGTTTTTGTCATCTATAGTTATGAAGGCAATGGTAAGTATGCATCCCCCAACTAGATATCGCCAGAACTCAAATATGAGAATTACAGTTGCACCAAGATACGCTGGTATTGCTAACTTGAACGTCATGATCCAAGCCCTCGGATAAGGTAGCCCATTGAGAACCCAATTGAGGAATCGTCTTACCTTGCTCATGTGTTCAATGCCAGCTTCAAATTGTAGATGAGATATCTATTGGGTGCAGCGAACTTCCCCAACTGTTTTCTCTGGATAATCATATTTGATAATCATCAATCTGTCTAAAATATCCGTCATCAAATTCTCAATCAGATAGCCTAAAACCTCCGATTTCGTAAATTTTAGTACGGTAGGTGGTTTCCCAATTGCCCCTAGCCCCAATTCAATGTCCCTCTCCTCAAGAAAAGGCACTCAACCCGAGCGCCCCTACCTCACACTTACAAACCGCTCCTTCGCGATCGATCGTAAATGCTCCACATCTTCCCGACGCGACACCGAAAGGGGAACGGTCGATCGGACTTCATTCATTAAAATCTCAGTTGTTAAGGATTGCTTTTGATACAGCGCCGCATAAAGACCAGATACGATCGCCTGTTCAATTTCAGCCCCACTATAACCATCGGTCGCCATAACCAATTGAGCCAAATCAAATAACGCTACATTTTGTTTTCGCATTATCAAATGAATCTGCCACACACTACCGCGCTCCTGAGCATCGGGCAAATCAACAAAAAAGATTTCATCAAAACGACCTTTACGCAATAACTCGGGCGGAATGCGTGACAAATCATTTGCCGTCGCAATCACAAATACACTTTGACTTTTTTCCTGCATCCAAGTCAAAAACGACCCAAACAATCGCCGAGACAATCCACCATCCGCATCACTTTCCGACTGCCCAAACGCCTTCTCAATTTCATCAATCCACAACACCGCCGGAGACATCGACTCCGCCATATTCAACGCATTGCGAAAATTGCGCTCCGACTCTCCCACATGTTTGTCATAAATCCGACCCGCCTCCAACTTCAACAACGGCATCCGCCAAGCCTTTGCTATTGCCTTCACCGACATCGACTTCCCACACCCCTGAATCCCCACAATCAAAATTCCCTTAGGCGGCTGCAAGTTTAGGGCTTGTGCTTGGGGAGTATATCCAAGCTGTGCCCGCGCCAACCATTGCTTCAACCCATTAAAACCGCCCAATTGCAACGGAGTATTATCCACCGGATAAAATTCCAGAACACTATCCTCACGAATCACCTGAGCTTTGCGCTTTACGATGCTATCAACATCTTCGATCGTCAGCTTGCCATCCTCCATCGCCGCATACGCCAAGACTTGCCGCGCTTGTTTCAAGGTCATTCCCGTCAACGCTTGAACCAATTGCGGAATATCAGCATCTTGCAATTCAACTTGAATTCGGGATTTACTCCGCAACGATCGCATCACCGCCTGAACCGCCTGCATTAGTTCCTCTCGCCCCGGCAATTTAAGATCTAAATACACCGCATCATGACTAATGGCCGGAGGTAACGTCATATGAATACCCGTGATCACAAGGGCGGATCTCGATTCAGAAAAACTTTGGACCAATTCACGGAACTGACGGGCGATCATAGGGTCGTCCAAATGCACCGCAAAATCCTTAAGCCAAAAAATAGCCTTCAAATTCAGTTCTCTAATCTGAGTCAACACCGCACTCGGATCTTGAGTACCATCGTAACTAATCCAGTTTGTTCCTGGCGCACAGTCCTGTTGCCAACGGTTATCACTAGAAGCGGACGATCGGATTAATCCATGGGCAATACTCCACTCCATCATCGGCATATTCATCTCTGCCGTCGCCCCTTGCAGCAAGGTTTGGACCCGTTCTTCCTCAACAGTTTCGATCGCAATCAGTGGATGAAATGATGTAATCAATGTCTGTAAATGTCGAACCTGAGCCGTCATCGAAGCGGTCATCGTGGGGGTACTAGATCCGGCTGTGAATGCCACACTCATAGCAATTTCCTATGTCTATTGTTAAACGATTTGAATTAACCATCAGTGTTCCCCGTCCCGAGGTACTGCTAAACTAGACACTAATGTTCAAGCGTCACTGTTAAAAGTCACAGTTGAACAACAGATATTACATTTAGGAGCAGACATCGTGCATCCGGACCAAGTTGAAGCCCTGATCAAATCCGAAATCCCGGACTCTCAGGTTAATGTTGTGAGCAGCGACGGCTCCCATTTTGAAGTGACTGTTGTGTCCGCAAGCTTTGAGGGAAAACGTCGGGTGCAACAACATCAAATGGTGTACGCCGCCGTCAATCAAGCCGTCAAAAGTGAAGCCATTCACGCGTTTCAGCTCAACACTATGACACCTTCGGAAGCCAGCCAATCTGCTGTCTAGTGATAGTTTAGGGCCAGTTTAGTTGGAATCTAGTCGCGTCTAGATCTAGTCGAAATTCACTCAAAATCGTTCTTAATTCTCTGGAGAATAAATCGCAATGAACCCTGAAACCCAAGCTCGAATCAAAAAAATGGTTGATGACAATAAAATCATGGTCTTCATGAAAGGCAATAAACTGATGCCGCAGTGTGGGTTTTCGAATAATGTTGTCCAAATCCTCAACACCCTCGGCGTTCCATTTGAAACCTGCGACATCTTGGCCGATCAAGAGGTTCGTCAAGGCGTTAAAGAATTCTCAAACTGGCCAACCATTCCCCAGGTTTATCTGAATGGGGAATTTTTGGGCGGCTCTGACATTCTGATCGAGCTATATCAAAAAGGCGAACTACAACAAATGGTCGAAGTTGCACTCGCGTCTTAGGCATTTAGGTCATAAGAATTAAGCGTCCAGCGCTATCTATCAAAAACCCTCCGCAACTAGATGTTACTGGAGGGTTTGTTTTTAATTAGTCCGATCGATCGAAGCAATTAAAACTCTTCAAATAAAAACATTAGACAATTTACCAAAAGCGGCCTCCTCCATTTCGTTGATACTCAGGTTCAGGTTCAAGCTCAGGCGCTTCAAAGTTAGAGGGATCATACATGTAGCGGATCATTTCTTCTTCAAGACGATTGAGATGGTATGCCTCCAGAGTGTCGGTATGGCGAAGCGCGGCGATGTATCCATCGATATAGAGACGAATGTCATCGAACCGATACCCGCGATTCCACAGTTCCACCGAAGCGTCGGTGAGCCGTTGATAGTAGCGGATCGTTAAGGAGTCTTGAAGCATAGACTGAATTTCGATAAACTACTTGAACAGGGTATTTATCAGTATAGCTTAAATCTAATTGATCCCCAAAGGCCAACAATTGAGGTAGGGATTCTACCACAACTATTGATCCCCAAAGGTCAACATTTAAGGCAGAAATTACATCATAACTATGTTGATTTAGATAGCTGATTTTGGATATTTTCCGCTTTATATCAGAAGACGTAACTAGCTTTACAAATGATCCAATGGTGAATTTGTTACTGTGTGGATACAAGTTCATTGCATGAGGATCCTGTGGGAGTTGTTTCAATCCAAATCATTGAAGGCAATCAACACCTACGATCGCTCCTGAGTTGGCACCTTCAGCAAGCGAGTTATCAAGTGTTTCAGTCGGTTGACTATGGTCAAGCGAAAGATTTGTTTTTGGTGCGCCAGCCTCGACTGGTTATTTTGAGTAATGATTTGCCCAATGGCGGCGGGCTTGAGTTTTGCCAATGGATGCAGCAGCAAGGTCAGGGCTTGGTGATGATGCTGTCCGCTCAATCAACAGAGGCTGAAATTGTCAAGGGATTACGATCGGGGGCCGATGATTATTTGACGAAGCCCTTTGGGATACAGGAGTTTTTAGCAAGAGTGGAGGCACTGACTCGGCGACTCAAAAATTCAATGCCTCCCGCTGCTCTGGACTACGGCACCCTAAAAATTGACTTAGTTCATCGCCGAATCCGTTTCTTTAATCAACAAATTGAACTTACTCCCCAGGAGTTTAGCTTGCTATATGTTTTAGCCCAGGCCAATGGTGCGCCCCTCAGCCGATCGGAACTATTGCGCCGCGCATGGCCGGATGAAATCGACAATCCTCGTACAGTAGATACCCACGTTCTTTCATTACGAAAAAAAGTCGAGACCGATTCCTATCAGCCCGGTCTAATTCAAACCGTCCGAAATGTGGGCTATCGGCTAAACCTAGAAGGACTCACGACTCCCCGTACTCCCGTGGAAGGGCTGACGGGCATTGGGCTTAGTCCCACTCATCGTCTGGGGACGGCATCAATGACTGAAGTTGGTGTTGGATCGCTGGCCAGTCAGCCGATTCTGTAGCGTGACGTTGATGGAGAACTAAGGCCCGATCGCACAGGCTTTGAAGCCAATCAGTTTGGTGGCTGGCGATGACTAGGGTCGTTTTGGGCAATTGGTCTAAAATTTTGTAAAGCCGATCGCATTGTCGCGGGTCGAGTGGAGCAGTCGGTTCATCCAACAACAAAACCGTCGGTTCGATCGCAAGGGCGCGAGCTAGGGAAATCCATTGCTTTTGGCCGAGGGATAATTCAGCTTCGTTTTTTTGCAATAATTCTTGAGACAGCTCAAATTGATCGCACCAGTAGGCCAATCTGGTTTTGAGTTGGGTCGCTTCAAGACCACGCAATTGAAGGGGGTAGACGATCGCGGCCTCGGCAATCATACCCAAGAGTTTTGGTTCTTGCGCGACGTAGAGAATATTTTGCCGAAGATGACTCACTGGAACATCTCCATAGGGAGTCCCTTGCCAGAGCAGTTTGCCCTCCGTCGGATCAATTAGCCGATTAAGTAGCCGCAATAATGAAGTCTTGCCACAACCCGCATGGCCCACAAGCCCCAACCGATCGCCCTCTGGAATATCCCAAGAGACATCTCGCAAAACAGAAGTTCCGGGCGTAAGAACCTTACCCTTGCGATCGAGTCGTTGTCCGAGCCGTAATCCCAAATGGTGAAGCTCAATCAATTCCATCCTAGATTCCACTACCATCTAGAAATTCATTAATCGCCTTGTCAGCCAAATTACAGCAGGGCAACGTGAGAGGGGTGGTGCATTCCACATTCGAGCTTACACTCAGCGGCAGAAGACTCACATCACTCTCTATGCGACCCGACGGTACCGCTTCCATGGCATAGCACGTCTCGATCGCTTTTCGGGCTTGCATTTCCTTCATTTGATTTTCCAGCGACTCAATCCGATCGAGCAAGGCCCGAATCACCTGAGCCTCGGAGTCAGGCAGACGGTTGTGATCTAGCGGCTCAACCCGCTCACCTGCTCGGTAAACAACGCGCCCCGGTACCCCCACCACTGTGCAATCTGATGGGACATCTCGCAACACAACGGATCCAGCACCAATTCGTACATTGTCACCAATTTCAATATTCCCCAAGACTTTTGCTCCGGTCCCAACGACCACATTTTCACCGATTGTTGGATGTCGTTTACCGCCTTCTTTTCCGGTCCCACCTAGAGTTACGCCCTGATAAATCAATGCATAGTTGCCAATAATAGCCGTCTCACCAATCACTACGCCCATGCCGTGATCAATGAAAACTCCGTGACCGATCGTCGCACCAGGATGGATTTCGATCCCGGTCAGAAATCGGGCAATATGCGAAATCAAGCGGGGAAAAAAGGGCAAATGCGATTGATACAGGTGATGCGCTAGCCGATGCATAAGGAGCGCTTGGAAGCCGGGATAACAGAAAATGACTTCTAGCCAATTTCGGGCGGCAGGATCTCGATCAAAAATTATCTTGAAATCAGCGACAAGCGTCTTCAGCACGACTAGATACTCCGTAAATAAGAAGTAGGCACGGATTGCACACGTCAGTAATAGTAGCGCGAGTCGTTCAGGGTTTTCTATGGAGAACTGTGTGAGGAGAACCGCCTTAAAATTAGAGTCCCTTAACCTGACACAGGAATCTGGTACATCGATCGACCTGACCTTTAATTAAAAACTTAATGTTTAATGTCCTTAGTTTGTTATGAAAGAAACCATTTTTATTCTTTATATTGGTTAGCATTGCTATCGTATGTTGCAATAAAGCAATCTGCCAACAGACATCATCCCTCTTATTTTGTGCTCAGAAGGTTACGCCATGACAATTTATGTTGGAAATTTGCCCTATAAGGCGACCGAAGAGAATCTCCGCGAAGTTTTTGCGCAATACGGGGCCATTAAGCGCGTTTCGGTTCCGGCTGATCGTGAGACGGGTAGAGTTCGGGGATTTGCGTTTGTGGAAATGGCAGAGGATACCGAAGAGGATGCAGCGATCGCAGCGTTGGATTCAGCCGAGTGGATGGGTCGTCAGCTTCGATTAAATAAGGCCAAGCCTAAAGGTGCTGAATAAATTAAGCGTGCTGAATAGTAACGTCTTGTGAAAATGGTCTGGAATGAAAAGCGATTGATCGGGAATTAATGGGGCATTCTAACCCGGAGTAGGTTTTAGAAATTTCTCATGAGTTCTTCATCCATCGATCGCTTTCGCTGGCCGAGTCATGTGACGGCCTTCTTGATTACGGCCTATCAACGATATTTATCCCCATTGAAGAGATATTCCTGCGCCCATCGAGTGCTGCATGGAAATGAGTCTTGTTCGCAGTATGTGAAGCAGACCATTTTAAAACGAGGATTATCGGATGCTTGGCCAGACAGTCGGCAACGGTTTAGAGATTGTCAATCTGCTTATTTGACGATTATGGCGAGTCGGAATGATCAGGATCTACCCGCGTATGAAGAATTTGATGGCGATCGAAGTAAGAACAAACAAAATTCTCGCTCCTGCGATCCATTGAACGCTAATAATTACCGTTGTTCAGGAGATTGTTTCGAGATATTTAATTTCCCTTGTACCCCAGATATAATTGAAGCAATGGATTGTGATCTAGCGGCTTGCGATGTTGGAGGCTGTGATGTGGGTAGCTGCTAAATTAATTCAACTGGATTAGACTGGACAAGATATTTGGGGTAATTGTGTGATAGTGGATTTAGAATCTTTAGTTCAATTTTCGCCAAATCAAGTTGTTTGTCTAGAACAAGGGGAATTGCGACTATTCGGGGAAGTGGTGCAGATGGTGCCGGAACGATCGCGCTGTTGGGTCCGTCCGTTGGCAATGGCGCAGGTGGTGCCGGAGAGTTTACAACTATTGCTTTTGTATGATTTGCGAGAGAGTTCGCATTTAGTTCTGCCTGCACAAGTTTTTCGAGAAGCCTTGGATACGGAAGTAATTCCGATAATGGGTGCGTTGTTTCATCCTGAAAAAGAAGTGGTTGTTGATAACAGCGATGCGGCACGGATTTCGTTGCATCAGTTAATCCGAATGGTATCGGTGGAACGATCGGAAGTATTTTAAACTATTTAGGGTAGGGATATGATTCCAGGCTTTTTGTTTCATTATATCGATCGGACTGACATGCGGTAGAGTTAAGGCGTTCATTTTGAATGATAGTTGCAATCGCCATGGCCCTTGAAAAATCTGAAATCAAACTTTTATTTGAACGACTTGTCTTTGATGAGACCGTCCCTCAGGACTGGGTAGAGGATGTTTGGGCTTTGAGTCCTATGATGGGCGACAGTGCATTGAAGCTGTTGGAGGTATTCTATAAACTCTTGGAACATTGTCCAGAAAAAAACTTACAGGAGGTTCTAAAAGCGGTGTATGTTGCGCAGATGTCATCAAAAGAGTGATCTTAAAAGAGTGACTTTTAGTAGATGTTCCTGGAGGCGATCGGTGTTTTCAGGACGAGTTATATGAAGTAGCAGCTTACTTTGTCAAAGTCCTATGGATAATCGATCGCTCTTTCTTCAAGATGTTTCGGTTGCCCCAGATACGATCGTGGGGGAGGTTTTCAATTTTCTGCGTTATCTCAAAATCAAAGATTCTGGCATTGATATTGAGGATTGAATTGATTCCAATGAACTTTGTGGTGCGATGGTCACAAGTGAAGGATTCTCCCAGTTTCTTGGCGATCCCTAACCATTTTGGCGCTGAGTGATGACTTCTTCACGATTGAAAACTTCTCAAAAACGTCCTACTAAGAAAGGATTTATAAGATTACAAACAATGAAGAACTTAAAGCATTCGATAAAACTATTTATTTGTATGATTGCTGGGGTTTTAGAAAGTTGCAGCGCTCCAGAATCAAATATAAACGATCGCACGACTGCACAAGTCACACCAACTGAGCCTGCATCCATCAAACCAACGGGCTTTAAAAAAGCGATCGTCTTGCAGGGGTTAGAACGACCCTGGGGTATGGCCTGGCTGCCTGATGGAGCGCTCATCATCACCGAGCGAGGCGGCAGAATGCAAATGTTGCGAAAGGGAATCTTAGAACGAGTTGAAATTGGCACAATTCCAGAACTGTTTGTTTCTGGACAAGCGGGTTTGATGGATATCTCCCTACATCCGCGTTATTCAGAAAATAATTTTGTTTATTTGACTTATTCCAAAGGCAATTTCCAATCCAATCGCACTAGCATTTTGAGAGCGAAGTTTGACGGGAAAACGTTTTCCAATTCGCAAGTAATTTTTGAAGTAACGCCATCTAAATCTGGAGATCAACACTTCGGTTCGCGAATTGTATGGCTTCCCGATGAGACGATGCTTGTTGCGATCGGCGATGGCGGAAACCCACCTTTAGAAATTGATGGGAAACTCAGCCGCTTCCAAGCACAAAAGTTGGACAGTCAACTGGGTAAAATTTTGCGCCTTAATGACGACGGTTCGATTCCCAAAGATAATCCGTTTGCAAAAACTGCCAAGGCAAATCCCGCAATCTGGAGTTATGGACATCGCAACATTCAAGGTCTATTTGCCGATCGCATATCCAAGCAGGTATGGGAAACCGAACACGGTTCAAAAGGAGGCGACGAGCTAAACCTAGTCGAGGCTGGTAAAAATTATGGCTGGCCGATCGTAACCTTTAGCCGAGAATATACTGGTGGAGAAATTTCTAATGAAACATCGCGCCCTGAAATGGTTGACCCGAAGCTAGTTTGGACTCCCTCGATCGCACCTTCTGGCTTAATGTTATATCGCGGTGAGATCTTTCCCCACTGGCAAGGGAGTCTCTTTGCTGGCGCGTTGGTAAACAAAGAGGTCGTTCGCATCAAAATAGAAAATAATAAAGCAGTAATTCAAGAAACAATTCCTATCGGTCAAAGGGTGCGCGACGTGAGGGAAGGGAAGGATGGCTTTATTTACATTCTTACCGACGAGCAATCGGGTCAGCTAATTCGACTTGAACCGAAGTTCTAGCATGGCTATACGCTGATAGAAAAATAGTCGCTAATTCAAATTTGAAGTGCAATTACTAGCAAGCAAATATAAAATATAAATATGCGATCGCCTT
>JANXNM010000203.1 GCA_025354065.1 Synechococcales cyanobacterium 340R_concoct_173_sub
CCTCATCGCATCTTCTAGAGGGCTACCCGTCGCCGAAGTCCAACAAATCCAGCAACCCCTACCTCAGGTTGCACAAAACCAAAAATACTCTGCTCCAATTCTAGTCAATATCAAGCTTTTTCCGGAATCGGGCACACTACATTAGAACAATGTAATCTATGCTCCCTTTCTCGGACTTCTTACCCGTGGCCCTCTCCCCCGCCCTCAAAAAAGTCCTTCACCGCACCGCACTCTGGGGAACCGCCCCCACCATTGCGATCGTCATCATCGCCCTGCGACTCCTGGGTTGGCTCCAACCGATCGAATGGATGGCTCTCGACCAGTTTTTTCGGATGCGGCCCCGCGAAGCCCTAGATGAGAGAGTCGTCATCGTCGGCATTAGTGAATCAGACCTACAAGCCTTAGAACGCTACCCAATCGATGACAAAGCTCTAGCTGACTTAATCAATACCATCAAAAAACAACAGCCAAGAGCGATCGGACTTGATTTATTTCGTGACTTCCCCGTCGAACCCGGTAACAAACAACTTACTCAAGTCTTCAAAACCACGCCCAATCTAATCGGTATCGAAAAACGCAGTGGCAACCGCGATCGGTCCAGCGTCAACCCATCCCACGTCCTCAAAGCACTCGGTCAAACTAGCTCCAATAACATTTTAATAGACGGCGATGGCAAACTTCGCCGAGCCATAATGTACTGGACAACTCCAGACGGCAGCGAATCTCTCGAAAGTTTTGCCTTACGTCTCGCTCTGATTTACCTAGAAAAAGAAGGCATTGCCCCGATCGCGGCCAACGAAACAAATCCCGCATTAAAACTCAACCGCAGCATTTTCCCAATTTTTGAACCCTACGATGGCAGCTACATTAATGCCGATGCCGGAGGCTATCAAATATTGCTGAACTACCGAGGACCCAGCCGTTCCTTTCGCACTTACTCCATGCAAGACCTAAAAACCTTGCCTTCTAATGCCTTAAAAGACAAAATAGTCCTGATCGGAACCACTGCCGAAAGCCTGAAGGACTTTTTCTATACTCCCTACAGCGACAACACTCTCACCAGCCCCGAAAAAACCTACGGAGTCGAAATTCAAGCCAACCTCACCAGCCAAATCCTCAGCGCAGCGCTTAACGATCGTCCCCAGATACAAGTCTGGACCGACCCGCCGAAGATGGTCTACGGCATTCCCCTAGTCGATTGGCGCGAACACCTCTGGATTCTTGGGTGGGCCTGTGTCGGCAGTACGATCGCCTGGTTCATTCGATCGCCCCGACTTGCGGTTATAGCCATGACCCTATCCGAAGGCGGGTTATTGGTATTAACCTACTACGCCTTTTTACAAGGTTGGTGGATTCCATTGGTGCCGCCTGCTGTGGCCATGGGGATGGCTGCCGTTACCTTAACCGGATATGTCGCCAGTCAAGAACGCACCGATCGTAAAGTCATGATGAATCTATTTGGGCGATATGTTAGTCCGAAAATAGCTGAGACCATTTGGGACGATCGGGATCAACTAATTGCCAATGGCCATGTCAAAGGTCGTAAGATGACCGTGACCGTAATTTTTACTGACATTAAAGACTTCAGCACTATTTCCGAAAAAACTGATCCAGAAGAGCTAATGGAATGGCTAAATGAATATATGAGTGCTATGACACAGGTCGCTGTTGAACATGGTGCAGTGATTGATAAATTCATTGGCGACGCGATCATGGCATTATTCGGCGTGCCATTAGCTAGAGAAACACAAGCCCAAATTAATCAAGATGCTGAAAGCGCCATTCGCTGTGCAATAGATATGGGTAAAGCCCTAGAAAGTCTGAATGAACAGTGGCGAGTTGCGGGGAAACCGATGATTCAGATGCGCGTCGGGATTGCTACCGGAACCGCAGTCACTGGGAGTCTTGGTGGTCATCAACGTATGGATTTTACGGCGATCGGTGATACCGTAAATATTGCAGCGCGTTTAGAAAGTTATGATAAATCCATCGATGGTGGAATCTGTCGAATTTTGATTAGTGATACAACACAACGATGTACAAATGGCCTATTTCCATCCAAATCTATTGGAGCCGTTCAACTCAAAGGCCGTGAACAATCCACCGACGTTTACCAAATTTTGTCACTGCTGTACCCAGGAACTACAACGACTGATTAACAAAAACTGGGAACCGATTCACTGCATTTAACGTCATGTAAGGATTATAAGTTTTAGACAGAGAAGGTACGAGATCACAAGCAAATCTCTCTTCACACCACTGATTTAGAGCAGAAAATCATCTAAAAGTACATAAGATCCGGAATCCGCTTCTATCGACTAGAAGATAAGAAAAAACGCGCACTCAGGAGTCAAATAATATGCCATCGAAATTCACGACATTACTCACAAGCATTCTCGCTCTTGTAAGCCTCCAGACCTTTATTGCCACCAGTCCAAATCAATCCGCATTTGCTAAAAACACGATTAAATATCAGCCACCAGGACGTGTCTCCCCCGGTCGGACAGAAGGTTCAGGAACGAGAAGCATTGGAGATACAAGCTGTCCAGGGTCACAAAAATCGCTCTTTCTCGCTACCCTCTCCCCAACTCAGCACATCGGCCAAACTAGCTTAGCTCGGCCAACCCTATACGCCTATTTCACCGGAGATCAAGCTCTCGAAATTCGTCTGCGTCAAGTCGGAAAATTAGGAGTGGTCTGGAAGCAAACTATCCAACCGAAGACCCCAGGATTTCAAGCTATTCCCTATCCAAAGGATGCTCCAGAATTAATCACGGGGGAAAATTACAATTGGTCTGCCAGCATCATTTGTAATCCTGCTGAATCCTACAAAATTGCTGGAATCACCTATGCCAGCCTTACCCGAATCGAAGAACCTCCGACGCTACAAGACTTACTCAAATCTAGCAAAACCGTGAACGATCGTGCTGAAAGCTATGCCAATAGTTCTCTTTGGTATGAGGCGCTCGATGCTTTAGCGGCTGCAAAATTGAATAATCCCGAAGACATCACCATTCAGACTGAATTGATCAATCTTTTAGAGCAAGTGGGTCTGAACAAAACCGCTAAACAAGAACGGGACTATACCATCAAAAAAGTGCATCCAAATCCTTAATCTACTCCACTACAATCAAAAGTGGCTATGCGGATACCCCTAAACTTCCAACCGTTGAACATCCTGCAACCCATGAATTGCTCAAACAGAGTATGGAGTTGCTTCAATGTCTATCGATACAATTAGCGGCGAGTGCTAGTTTGACGGCCCATGAATCGGTTTACAGAAAACTGGTTTACAGAAAACTACTGTAGCCAAGAAAGTTAAATTCTAGCTAGACAATACCCTCATCCCCTAAGATTTATGTGCCTTTATTCGACAGAAATTAACTTTCCCGTCCCTCCGAATCGATCCCATAAAACATTCCGAAAATTTGGATTAAGCGATTGTTCCCTCATATCTGATGATTGGTTAGCGTTGTCTATTGGTAACTCAAGATTGCATTGGGCTTGGTTTTCTGAGGATGTATTGCAGGCAAGTTGGGATACGGCCCATTTGGATGCATTTGGGATTCAACATTTGATTATTAATCAGTTTAATTTTCACCGTTGTCAATTAATTGATCCGAGTATTCCCCTTCCACAGTGGGAAAGCATACCAGAACTCTGGATAATTTCAGTGGTTCCCCATCAAACACAGTTTTGGCAGCAATATCTACGATCGAACTTGCTGACCTTGAGCGATATCCCACTGGGTGATGCCTATCCGACGTTAGGTGCAGATAGAGCGATCGCGGCTTGGGAAGCAGTTCAGTTGGCACGCGGAGCTGCTTTAGTGATTGACTGTGGAACTGCACTGACCTTGACGGGGGCTAATGCCGAAGGTTGTTTAGTGGGGGGTGCAATTTTGCCCGGTTTGCGGCTTCAACTTCAGTCGCTTGGACAATCAACCGCTGCCCTTCCAACGCTGGTACCAGAAAATATTCAGACCCCAACTCGATGGGCGATGAACACAGCGGAGTCGATTTCAAGTGGAGTGTTATATAGCATTGTATCTAGTGTAAATAGTTTTATCGAAGATTGGCAGACACGCTTCCCGAATAGCCCAATCTACATTACAGGTGGCGATACAATCTTTATTAGCGACCTGATCAGACAATATCTACCCGATTTGACATCACAATTACGCCCTGAGAAAGATCTGGCATTCTTAGGTATGAGTACTCTTCGTCAATATCAAATACAGCACCCATTGCCCAGTTGCGTTCAGTTATAAGCTGGTATTAATCTAGGCTAAATCTAGGCCCAATTGCGAACCCGACCGCTCTAAGGCAATCCGTTCTACATCGCCCCGTTGATACATGATGGTTGAATTTCGGCGAGAGGTGTGCGACCGGATGCCTGCGTCGGTGAGAATTGCGATCGCTTTGTAAGTTTGGCAATTGAGAATCAGGGCGGCTTCACGATCAGGCAGCCATTGTTTAGTAAAGCGTTTTAGTAATTCATCATCTGGAGTCTCTAGCATTTCATGAAGCAATCGCTCTAGTAATAACCAACAGGCTAAAGTATCTGATTCAGCTCGGTGCGAAGGTCCAACATCAAAACCGAAATGTTGGACCAAATTTGGTAGACTGCGAGAGGGCAAATCCGGCAACATTAATCGCGAAAAAATGACAGTACAAAGCCGATCGGTTTTTGCTTTTTCAAATTCAATGCCATGAGTTTTGAGTTCCGATCGCATAAATGGATAGTCGAAATCCAAATTGTGACAGACCAAAACGCCTGATTTTAAATGTTCATGATAATCCGGCCAGACATATCTTGCATCGGGGGCATCATCTACCATATCTTGAGTAATCCCGGTGACGCGGGTGATATGATATGGCACCTCAGATTGACTATTAATTAATGTACTATACTGCCCTTGGATACCATCTTTGAGATTGGCGTGGAGAACAGATATTTCGGTAACGCGGGCGATCGGTGGCTTGAATCCAGTGGTTTCTAGATCAGATACTACAAAATCACGGGTTGCTAAATTTCGATAAAAGGCTAACAAGTCGGTTGATAACAACATGTGAAATTGTGAACGAGGGTTTACTTTAGTAAGGCTTACTTTAACAAGATTTACTCTAAACAAACATAAAGCACCCCACGACGGAGGTGCTTCACATTCAGTTTTCTAGTTTTTAGAAAACCTTATTTCTGAATTATTGCCAGCTTGTAACTAGCTCTTTAAAACAGGACGAGCGGCATTACCATCACGAGGACGACGATTTCCACCGCCACCACCGCCATAACGACGTTCTCCGCCACCGCCACTGCCGCCGCCATTACGAGGACGACGATTGTTGCGAGGACGATCTTGATCCAATTCGTCAGGAGTTGGGTCAGCACCGCCGTCCATCCAGTTTGGACGAGTTTTGTCATAGAAAAGCTGTAGGGCTGCTGCCGCGATCGTGTGGGTTTCAAAGCCTTCTTCAGCCAATTGAGATACGATCGGCAAAAAGGATGCCATCCGTTCGCCAATCAATGCATCTTTAAGCTGAGCCTTGAGGTTTTCAAGATGCTTTGCTTCGATTTCTGCACGGGTTGGGACTTCACGGATTTCTAGCTTTTGGCGCACATGATGCTCGATGTCACGCAATTTGCGGCGATCCAACGGATGCACGATAGAGATAGCGGTTCCTTCATTCCCTGCACGACCAGTTCGGCCAACGCGGTGAACGTAGCTGTCCAGACTATCGGGCAAGTCAAAGTTGATAACGTGAGTTAAGTTGTCTACATGAATACCGCGTGCTGCGATATCCGTTGCGACAATCCAGCGCACTTGATGCTGCTTAAAGCGAACCAAAAGGCGTTCACGTTGGCTCTGGGTCAAGTCTCCGTGATACTCGTCAGCACTGTGACCAGCGGCTTGAAGTTGGGCCGTTAGGTCAGCCGCTGCTTTCCGAGTCCGCACAAAGATGATGGCTGAAGCCGGATCTTCCAGTTCCAAGATGGGCTGGAGCGATCGGGCTTTAGTCCAACCACGAGGAATAACGTAAGCGACCTGGTTGATCATGCTGGGTGAAGCATTAGCCAACTCAATTTTCACATCTACTGGATTCTTGAGGAAGCGAGCGACCAGCTTACGAATAGATGGCTCCATCGTGGCCGAGAAGAAGGCGGTTTGACGCTCAGTCGGGGCTTGGGTCAAGATTCGTTCGACATCTTGAATGAAACCCATGTTGAGCATTTCATCAGCTTCGTCCAACACAAACCAACTGATTTGGTTAATACGCAAGTCGCCTCGGTTGAGCAAGTCAATGACTCGACCAGGTGTTCCGACAACAATTTGTACACCGCGATTCAAGCGGGAAATTTGCAATTCAATAGACTGGCCACCGTAGATAGGCAGGATCTTCACGCGACGATCGCTGATAAAATTGCGCATTGCGGCACTCACTTGAACCGCCAACTCACGAGTCGGGGTCAAAATTAGAGCTTGAATGTGATTGACCGATGGATCAAGCCGCTCAAGAATAGGCAGTGAAAATGCTGCGGTTTTACCAGTTCCGGTCTGGGCAATTCCCATGACATCGCGGCCTGCCAACAGTGGAGGAATCGCCTGCTCTTGAATTGGCGTTGGCGTCGTAAAACCTTGTTGCTCTAGAAACTGAGCACACTCTTCGGAAAGTCCCAAGTCGTGAAAAGAAAGCGTCATTCGATATGTCCAAAACAAAATAGGGCTTACAAATGGGTACGCTGCAAAATAACGTCGCAACCCACCCTTTACGTCCTAGCGCTCAGTGTCAGCAAGGTTTTCGGCCTAAGCCAGTAGAAGCGCCAAAACAAGTCTGAAATTATCGTGCTACAAGTGCAGGCAACAATTTCATGACATCCGCAGCAGTTGCCACATGACCATACAGGTCGTATACATCTGCATCATCGATCGCAACCGGAACAATGGTTCCCAGTGCGGCTTCACCACGAATGTAGACTAAACCATCTACATCCGGCGCGAATCGTTTCGATCGTCCGACCAACTCACCAGTTTCAGGGTTTTCCTGTTCAATGAGTACGTCTACAATTTGACCAATTTGCGCTCGATTCAGTTTCAAAGAAATCGGTTGCTGCGCGGACATAATAGCGTCGCGTCGCGCATCCATAATTTCTTGATCTACTGGATTAGGCAAATCGTAGGCGGGAGTCCCTTCCTCTGCGGAGAAGGTGAAGACCCCAACGTGATCAAATTCGTGTCGTTTAATAAAATCGAGAAGATGTTGAAACTGTTCTTCAGTTTCACCGGGGAACCCGACGATTAAAGTAGTTCTCAACACCGCATTAGGAATTGCTTCCTTAATGCGCTCGATAATGCCATCGTTTACGCGTCCCTGCCAAGGACGATTCATGGCGCGCAACACTTCAGGATGAGAATGCTGCAACGGCAAGTCGAGATAGGGAATGACATTGGGGGTGTCCCGAATGGCATCGATGACTTTTAAGGTTAGTCCTGTGGGATAGGCATAGTGCATACGAATCCACGGAACATCTACCTCACCTAGCGCTCGAATCAGCTCAGCGAGTTTGACTTCGCCGTATAAATCAAGTCCGTAGTTGGTGGTGATTTGGGAGATTAAGATAATCTCTTGAACGCCTTCTGCGGCCAGATTTGTGACTTCAGTGACAATGGACTCGATCGATCTCGATCGTTGATTGCCCCGAAGATGAGGAATGATACAAAAAGCGCAACGATAGTCACAACCTTCAGCCACTCTTACGTAGGCAACGCCTTCGGTTGTGGTCCGGTAGCGGGGGACTAGTTCATCAGCGATATAAGTCGGCTCTTGCGAGACTTCTTTGACGCGCTCACCAGCTTCTGCCCGTTCAATGACATCCACAATCTTGTGGTAGTCTCCGGTCCCAATTAAAGCAACTGCTTCTGGAATCTCGTCCAGTAGTTGATCTTGAAAGTGCTGAGCCATGCAGCCCGTAATGACAATTTTCTTGCCCGATTCAGCCAGTTCGACGAGCGTTCGGACTGATTCTTCACGAGCGGCTTGGATAAAGCTACAGGTATTAACAATGGCATAATCCGCCAAAGCTTCATCTGTATCAACTTGATATCCTGCCTGCACTAGCAAACCAAGCATATGCTCAGTGTCGATTCGATTTTTTTCGCAGCCCAAGTGAGAGACGGCGATCGTTGGCTTGTTGCCCATGTATAAATTTTAAGGTGTCCGTAAACGAAAAGGATTTAGCTGTCGCACTAGGTTGCGATCGCGCCTGACAACTGCTTCGCTTTTCGCATCAATCCATTTGACTGGACTGTCACCACAGTATGCCGCAATCGCGCTCTAACATTCCATGGTGTCAACACATCAAAGTGGCTAGAATGCCAATGAGTGTAGACAAGCGAGGAGTAAACATACAATCACTATAGCGGCAAATTGACAGTATTACAATACGTTACAGGAATTCGTAATTCGCCCGGTTGCGAGTGTAGTGGGGATCAATCTTGATGAAGGCTCTGGTTTTGACAATCTCTTAGCACTGTACGCGCTTTTGCGGGCAATCTTCTGATAGAACCATTCTATAAATCACGTTATCCTTTGCCTCCATTTTTCCTATGAATATGGCTTCCCAGTACTGGAAATTAATCAAGCTAACGGCCTCTGGGCGCAGTCAAATGCAGGAATTACCCGAGGTTCGATCGTTCTTAAGCGAGACCTTTCCTGGATTAGTCGAAATGGCGAACCTTTCGATTCAGAGGCAATTAATGGCGATCGCTCGTCCGTCTGGGAAATCTATTAATGTAGAAACCAAGGTCCGGGCCGAGTTGAGTCTTCGCTGCTTTATCTCGAAGCAAATTGAGATGACCTGTGTTCAGTTGGAGATGCAGTTTGGAGAATTGCATGGGGTGCGACGATCGGAATTATTTCCGTTAGTTTTGGATGATGACGGACGAGTCTGGCGTGACACTGCGCCCGAAACAGGGTATCGATCGGTGGCTCGGCAAATTTTGGATACTTTTGATCCTGAACGAGCAAGTTTGGCAACCTGGACTATGAGATTGGTCAAGCATCACCGAGAACTCAATACATTTTTGCTGGAATGCGGCGTTTACCTACTCAGTGACTGGGCCATTCTCAATGACACACTGCCCAATAAGCTGCGTCGGGTATTGTCAGGGACGCAGCCATTGACGGAGCCGGAAATTCAAACGGCACTCGTAGTGTTAGATGCATACCATTCTGTGTACCGTCGCGATCGTCTGATCGCCCGTGAAGCGGGAGCAAAGGGCCAATGTCCTGAGCCGACGCAAGAGCAGCTTAATGAGATGGGACAACGGCTGGGAATCGAGCCATCGTCTCGGGTACTGCGGGAATTAAGAAACATTGCCGATCGATTGCGATCGTACCGAATTGCTGTTCGGACTGGAAGAATAAAGACGCTTTCAATTCATGGCAATGGCGATGAAGATTCTCGGGAGATGGACTTGGCGGCTCCGAATCTTGAAGAAAGTGAGAGCGATCGGGCGGCAGAAGATTTTGTGCAGCAGTATCGCCATGCGTTTTCGGAAGCCTTGGAAAAAGCAATTAATAGTGCCATTGCCGATCGAGTTCAAAAATTAAAAGCTCCCAAAAATCAACAATATTTAACCGCAATGGGGCTGTTCCACCAAGATGGATTATCGATGACGGCGATCGCGGCCAATGTAGGACTCGCGGCTCAATTTCAGGTAACACGGCTGTTGAAACTGAAGGAATTGCGAGAATCAGTACGGCACAAAATGATTGCGTTACTGAAGCACTACGTAAAAGAGCAAGCCTCGGCCTTTGTGACCTTGGAGCAGCTCGAAAGCTTGGATAGCAAAATTGAACTGGCTTTGATTGAACAAGTTGATCTCTTGATGGCCGAAGATGCAGCTCAAGCCCAATCGCCGAAAAACTATGGCAAGGGAAGTCGATTTGCGACGGTGCTTTGTCAACAACTCGATCGGATTTCTTTATAAGTACTGGTGATCGGATTTCCTTTATCTCTAAGATTATCCCGTCGAGGTAAATTAGAGCTTGACGGACTTTAAACTCGATCGTGGATCATGACTTCTATTAGCTTTCAGGGTTTCGTAGGCTTCTTTTTCAATGGCGCTTAGATCTTTAGGCGGGACTATTGTGAGTTTGACAAATTGATCCGTGCGATCGCCCTTAGTATTTTTCCAACCCTTGCCTCGCAAACGTAAAGACTGTCCAGACTTGATTCCAGCCGGGACATTAACAGTTACCGAACCGTCAGGAGTGGGGACTTCGATTTGGGTACCCAGAACAGCTTCATCCGGTGCGATCGGGACATCGCAGGTTAGATTGTCTCCGTCAAATTGAAAAAATGGATGCTTCGCGAGTTCAATCCGCAAGTACAGATCCCCGCGTTGGCTCGTGTATTGTGGGCTGTAGTTACCTTTGCCTCGAACGCGAATTTTGCTACCGATTTTAGCTCCGGCAGGAATTTTGACGGTAATGCTTTCGTTATTGACCGATAACGGCTTCTGAACCCCATTAAAGGCTTCGGAAAAGGTAAGCGTGATTTTAGCTTCGATGTCGAGATTTGCCCCTGCCGATGCGCCGCCGCCATAATTACTAGAATTACGAAAACCACCCCCACCAAAGGGATCGCCGCCCCGTCCACCGCCAGCCCCGCCTCCATTATTCATTCGACCTAGAAGATCGTTAATAAATTCATCAAAGTTGCCATATTTTCCAAATTCGACATCCTCAAAGTCACTGGCTCCACGACCGTAGCCACCACCTGACGGGGAGGACGCGCCTGCTTTATTCCAATATTGACCATATTGGTCGTATTTTGCCCGCTTATCTTTATCGGAGAGAACTTCGTATGCTTCGTTGATCTCTTTGAATTTATCTTCAGCCGCTTTGTCACCGGGATTAACGTCGGGATGGTGTTTGCGGGCAAGTTGGCGAAATGCTTTTTTAATCTCGTCAGCATCGGCTGATTTGACCACGCCTAAGACGCTGTAATAATCCTTAAATCCCGCAGAAGCCACGATCGTCCTCTCTATTAGTCTTTGAGCGAATTCTTCAATGAATTCCTGTCACTAATATCATGCCCTAATCGCTGTCACTCGGCGAGGTGAGAATGTCCGAACTGTCAGAAAATTATTGGAACTCACTGGATGAGAGATTTTTGAGGTTTGCTGTTGCATTACGACGCAGCATGTTCGGCTTGATACGACGCAGGGCAGAGGCAGGAAATCGACGATCGTAGTCGTCTTGGGAAATATTCGCGAGTTCGGTAAGCTTTGGGGCAATATTCCATTCGTAGGGCTGGAAATCTGGCAAATAGGTCGGAGTCGCAAAACTGATATTCCAGGGGCAAACGTCTTGGCAAATATCACAGCCCGCTACCCATCCATTTAAGTTTTGGGCGATCGGTTCCGGTAGGGTTTCGGCTCGGTTTTCAATAGTGTGGTAAGCGATACAACGATTGGCATCGACAATATGGGGCGCAACGATCGCACGGGTCGGGCAGGCATCAATGCAGCGGGTACAGGTTCCACAATGTTGGGTGTGAGGCTGGTCAGGGTCGAGATCTAATGTGGTGAGAATTTCGCCAAGAAAAACCCAGGAACCGAATTCGCGGGTAATAACGTTGCTGTTTTTGGCGACCCATCCCAGGCCCGATCGCTGCGCCCAGAGCTTGTCTTGAATGGGTCCAGTATCAGCGTAGTAGCGGGTTTTAATTGTTGGATCACCGCTTTCGAGCCAAAGGGAAAAGGCTTTGAGGCGTTTGTGCAATATTTTGTGGTAGTCGCGGCCCCAACCGTAACGAGAGATTTTGGCGTGGTCGGGAGTGTTAGGCCGATCGAGATCGGTGTAGTAGTTGAGTGCGACACAAATGATAGATTTTGCTTCGGGAAGAAGAGTGCGCACATCTTGACGGCGAGGGGCT
>JANXNM010000206.1 GCA_025354065.1 Synechococcales cyanobacterium 340R_concoct_173_sub
TCTTTCCTCATATTTGCTGTTTCTTGCGCTAAATGCTGAAAACCAGCGGCATTGGTAGCAGATACAAGAGTCGGAGTGTAGGTAATCGTGTTAGTCAGTGGGTTGAAGCTTGCAAGCGGTACGGTAATCGTTGCGTCGGGCTTGTAATTGCATGAACTAGCCGGGGCGATAGGCTCTGGATTTATAATCGGCTGAGAAACCGCCTGAGCAGGAATCTTCGCCGCCGCTGGTATTGCGGGAATTGTGGGAATCGCCTGAGCAGGAATCTGGAAGCTTACTTTAGGATTTGCAACGACCGGATTTGATGCTGCTGGGATAGTTGCGGGAATCTTTATCTGGCTTGGATCAACTACGCCGGGGAAAGAGGATTCATACTTTTTTGTCTCAGGATTCCATTTTGTATTTCCACTCTGATCGCCTGTGTTCAATTTACCTGGATTCAATTCACCAGTTTGCAACTTGCCGGGATTTACTTCAGGACTTATTACTGTCGCCCCACCACTTGCGGCGGGTGCAAAAAAGGGGTTAGTCCATGGTTGTGGGGTATTTGCGGCGGGTTGATTTACAGCCGGGTTTGTAGATGGAGCGGGGTTTAGGGTGGGAGCTTCTCTCGCTGATGGTGTTCTTTCGGGCGCTGTTCCGGGTTGCGTTACAGGTGATGAGTTTTTCCCCGGCGGTGTTCCGTCGTTTTTGGGCGGGGTATAGTTTGGATTTTTATACAGTCCGGGGACAAAACTTGCTTGATTCCCGCCCATAAATGGAGCCATTACGCCAGGGCTTGTAGGATTTTGTCCCGGATTAAAGCTAGGGGATGGCTGCGAGTTTGGCTGTCCCGGTACACTTGCTTGCGACGGCGGTGTAGTTGTGTCACGCGGGCCTGGTATGCCTGGTTTTTCACGTTTTGGCGGCGTTTTTTTAGGGCCGGGTAAGGGTTTTTGCCTCAAGCTTGGATCATTGGGGGTGAAACCAAGGATGGAAACAGTATGGCCGCTTCCCTTCCCGACCACGTAAATGTTGATCCAGTCTGTTCCGTTTTCGGCGTACTGCCAAATATCAAGGTACCCGCCAAAATCAATTTGTCTGAATTGGCTCGCTTCGGTACCCCGAACGGTATGGGCATTATCTGGGGCGGGCGTATTTTGAGTAAAGCGCCAAATGCCTACGGTACCCGGCGGATACTTGGGTGGATTAATAGGTACTGTGCCGGGCTTGGGCTTAGCTTTCCCGCTGACAGGTGGTTGCGGGTTTTTTTTGTCGTTTGGGGCTTTAGGCGCTTGTGGATCCCACGGCATGCGTGGCGGTTTCCAGTCTGGTAGCCACGGGATGAAAGGGAACAGCGGTGTTGCGAACGGGGCGGGTGACTTTGTGCCACCTGGATTTACTGGCATTCCACCTCCTCCACCTCCCGGCGGCGCTCCAGGATTCATCCCGATCGATTGAGGGATTTGAGGTTTAGGGTTACCGAATATATCTTTAGGGCTATATGGATTACCACTAATTCCGTTGGGGCTTGGGGTTGAGCTTGGGCTTCCAAATAGATCAAGAATTCTATCGCTGAGCCACCCACCACTAGCGTTACCTGCGATTGACCCTAATCCGTATCCAATAAACCCTCCAACCCCTCCACCGACCACAGTCCCTACGCCGGGAAAAACCGATCCAATCGCAGCACCAGCTGACCCGAATGCTTGAGCACCCGCAAGTCCCATTGCATGACCGCCCGCGATCGCCGCAACTGTATTAGTCCCTGATCTAAAATGGCTCTCACCTTGATCAAGGCCGTTGGTGTAATCAACGAAGCCGCCAAATCCAACACTCGCAACACCTGCAACACCTAGCGCCTTCATTCCTCCAGTAAAGACTTGCCGACCTGCGCTAGCGGGTGCCACGTAACTTGGGCTTGATTGCTGCATGAAGCGGGCGGCATCTGATACAGCCTGCTGCCCTTTCGCGTAATTCCCGCTCCTTGGTAGGACTGATTCAGGCATCCCAGTTTGAGCCGCGCCTTTAGAAAAATCAATTTCAGGAAACTTTATAGTATTGGGTGAGGTTACGGGCGGTGGAGGTGGATTGGGATTGTAGTAGCTATTGCCAAATCCTTTAGCTCCATAATTTGCAGTAGGCGCCGATGAGGGTGCCGGGTTGGTGTGATTTGCTCCCCACGCTCCTTCAGGTGGCACGGGCCGCCAATTGGGAACATTCGGTTGAGGCGGTGACGTAGCAGGAGCTTGATAATTTGATGGTGCGGGCCGCCCGACTGGCGTGTTCCAGGGATCTGGGTATAAATCGGCTGCTGAAATTGGCGCTTGATAATCCATAAGACAAAAAAACCCCATTTAAGGGGCGGTGAGTGAGTTTATTGAAGTGAAATTAAGGTGTGACGATATTCCCGGCAAATTCGTATACCGGAGTGCTAGAACCGTAATACTGAGGATTGATAGGCATCAAAACCCGCACTACATGCCGATAGCCGCCGTCTACGGTACGGATTGGTGTGGTAGTAATCACATCACTGGGATAATACCCGTTAGCTTCTGTAATTTGAGTTGGAGCTGTACCGCTTGAGTGTTGTGCCCGGATAAGCTCGGTCAAACTCCACATAAGATTTTCTTCATGGGTTGTAACGGTGGTGGGGCGAGTAGTTAGAAGCATGGAGTTGTATAAACGTACTAGGAATGAATGCATCCTATCGTCTCATTCTTGTCTTGTCTAGAGAACGCTGGAGCCTTCAGGGGCTTTGGTCGGCGTTTTGTAATCCCAATTCGTTCGGGCCTTTGAGAGGTCTGTGATTATGCAAATTGAATAGTTCCGACCGGGTTCAATCTGCCATTTCGCATTGATGGTGCTGATAGTGGCGTTTCGGTAGTACCAGTAAACGTTGTTCTCCCCTGGAGTTGCGGCGATCGTGGTGGTGGTGCCCATTTTGCAGATATCTTCAGGCACTTCGCTAGAGTTGGCGTAAATTTTGCAGTTTTGGCAGGAATCAAGCTCGAATTCTTTCTTCTGTTTTTTCTGTTGAATCTTGAAGACAAACGGGTGAGGGACAGCATTCGTAACCGTGAGTGTAGTTCTGCCGTCTGAAGAGGGGCCGTTATCGGTAAGTGAGGGCGCGGAATTGTCGCGCATCTGATAAGTGGGGAGAGGTCTAAATCCGTTTGTTGATATGTTGAAGATGAAAATAAGGATAAAGAAAGTGATACCTATTACCGACTGAGTTTCCTTGTCTAGTTGGTAGACATAGTTCTTGTCTATTGCTTTGCGATTGCGGTGTGAGATTTTCCTGCGATGTAATGGGGGGTATTGCTTGAGAACGAGCCGAGCGAGTACATAAAAAAGGATGGAGAGTATTAGAAAAATTGCGAAATTCTGCATTGCTTGACGGTTCCACGGCTTAGATTTTCTGATGACTTTAGTATTATTCCCAGTCGAAGAACTAACCCGAACTTCTGTCTGAAACCACAGAAGTCCCAACGAAGGAGTAAGGGTTATGGCGATCGTCCCCGCTTATTGCGACTGATGACGAGCGGGTTTGAACTATCACTTTTTGGTGATGTAGGCCAAATTTAGTCCAGTGGGTCATTCTCAATAAGTAAATTCTAAAAGTATAAAATGGAAAATTTACAGAACGGCGCGGGGAAAGTATGGCAGGTATGGACAGAGCGGCTACAACCGTTACGGTATAAGGCTTTGAGGGGTGCCATACCTACTCTAAAAGGTGTGGATAAGGTATGGATCGAGGGGAAAGGTGTGGATCGTCCATACCTTAGGGTAAATGTCCGTACCTTTTAGGTAGGTATGGACAAGGTAC
>JANXNM010000232.1 GCA_025354065.1 Synechococcales cyanobacterium 340R_concoct_173_sub
TTTAAGACGGGTTCATCGATCGCAATTTCTTCAATACAGATTTCGCGGTGAATCGTCACGCTATCCAGGTAACTGAGGGGATCGTCAGGGTTGAAGACAACGCCATCAAAGAGCTTAACCAAGGTGTGATCGTCTACACCATCCTGTAATCCGAGTTCCCGAGCAGCTTTTCCATAGGTATCTCGGCAGTAAACTCGTTCTAGGATTTCGACCCAATTTTTTGGGAAAGGGGTGATACCCCAGCGTGCCATTTGAGTAAGGATCCAGACCGCTTCCGATCGGCGGGGACAGGTGGATTGTTCGACGTAATATTGATTAAATCGTAGCAAGAGTTCCGGGGCTTGATCCTGGTTGCGTTGAAAGGGTTCGATGAAGCCGGGACGCAGTTGGGCGGCAGGTAAATTTAGATAGTCAGGTCTCGCGAGCATTTGGACAATTTCTTCGCGGTTACGACGATCGTCACAGTATTCACAGGCTTCAATTAAGGCTTTGATTAAAGCGACGTGAGTCTTTGGATTCTCCTGTGCCCAATTCTCGCGAACGCCCAAGACTTTGTTTTGATGACCGTCCCAAATCTCTAAATCAGTAGCAACGACGAATCCCGTATTGTCTTTTACAGCGGCGCTGTTCCAAGGTTCGGAGGCAAGGTAGCCATCAATGAATCCTTTAGAAAGTTGGTTTTTCATTTCTGCCGAACTCATCAGCGAGAGGGAGATATCCTGATCGGGGTCGATGCCGCCAGATGCCAGCCAATACCGCGTCAAGAGGCTGCCCATAGAGACATTATCGACTAGGCCAAAACTGTGGGGCAGGTCAGGAGTTGCTTCGATCGCTTCTTTCAGTCCTTGTAAGTCCCGAACCCCCTCGTCGTAAAGCTTTTTACTTAAGGTAATGGCGTTTCCGTTGCGGGCTAGGACCATGGCGGTCACAATAGGCGTAGGACGTTTACGATCGAGTCCAATGGTCATGGCCAGAGGCATCCCTGCCAAAAGCTGAGCGCAGTCGAGACGTTGATTGGCGAGACCGTCGGCAATAGTCTGCCAATTGGAATCGGCAATGAGTTCGACTTGCGTTAGGCCATATTTTGCAAAAAATCCTTTTTCTTTTGCCACGATCAATGGCGCGGCATCGGTGGTGGGCACGTAGCCTAAGGTGACGACTGATTTTTCTACAATCCGAGTCGTAGCGATTGCAGGGACGGCCATTTTCTCGATTTCAACCTTACGTTTACGACGTTTATCGCGTTTTTGTTGGTTAAGAAAGGTAATAATTTCGCCCCGGTTTACGTAATATTTGGGGTCATTAACGACTTCCATGCGCTTTCGGGGACGCGTGAAATCGACATTGAGGATTTGGCCAATGTGGGCTTCGGGTCCGTTGGTTAACATGATCACCCGATCGCTGAGCAATAAGGCTTCATCGACATCGTGCGTCACCATGACACAGGTGGTTTTGTATTCTTCGCAGATGGCCATCAATTGTTCTTGCAAATTCCCACGAGTCAAGGCATCTAGAGCACCGAAGGGTTCATCAAGGAGCAAAACTTTGGGGCGGATAGCTAGTGCACGAGCGATCGCCGTCCGTTGTTTCATCCCACCAGAGAGTTGGCTGGGACGTTTGTCGGCAGCAGGACGGAGACCCACTAAATCAATATGCTTTTCAATAATTTCTTTGCGTTCTTCAGCAGATAAATCAGTCATGACCTTATCTACTGCTAGGGCAATGTTTTGACGAACCGTGAACCACGGGAGCAATGAGTAGTTTTGGAAGACCATCATCCGATCGGGACCGGGAGCAGTAATCTGTTTACCGGAAAGCACGACTCCGCCAACACTAGCTTGTTCAAATCCCGCAATAATATTCAACAATGTGGACTTCCCACAGCCAGAGTGACCAATTAAGGAAACAAACTCACCTTGATTGATTTTAAGATCCACATTTCGCAATGCGACATATTCGCCACCATTCTTAAGAGGATAGATTTTGTCGATGTGATCGATGTCTACAAGGATTGTCATAAAAGTAATGTCCAGAGTACGAATAATATTGCTAGGGATGCGAGGATGTGATGTTCATCGACCTTAAACAAGCCAGTTTGAGACATAGGTTACGAGGCTATTCTGCAACAACCAAAGAACCCAACCAGCCGACAATCCGATCGAGAACTAAGCCAACCAAACCGACACTAAATACGGCTAATACAATTTTGCTAATACTGTCATCTAGCATGGATGTGTATTCATTCCAAATATAAGCACCAATTCCGCCAGCACCTGTGGATAGCATCTCAGCCGCCACAATAGCGAGCCATGCCAATCCAATTCCGATCCGTAATCCGGTGAAAATATAAGGAACTGTTGAAGGGATCAAAATACTGAGTAAAAAATCTTTACCTGAAAGTTTTAGTACTTTCGCAACGTTAGTATAGTCTTTCGGAATTTGTTGAACTCCGACGGCTGTATTGATGATAATTGGCCAAATTGCGGTTATAAAGATTAGGAATATTCCGGCATTCTCCGCAGGTTTTGGCGTTTGTAAAAATAGGATGGTAGAGATCGGCAACCAAGCCAAAGGGGGTACAGTTCGCAAGATTTGAATCAATGGATCAAAGCCATCGCGCAAGAATTTGTTAACCCCGATCGCAACCCCAACAGCAATCCCCAAAACCGCCGCTGCTACATAACCAATTCCGACTCGGGTGAGGCTATTGAGAAGCTGCATCCAAATGCCGTTTTCCGAAAATCCCCCTGTAATAGTGCCAACTGTTTGACTAATGACTTTAATCGGCCCTGGCATCTTTGAATCAGCACTAGAACATAGCAACTGCCAAAGCAAAAGTATTGCGGAACTACAAACAACAGGGGGAATCAAACGTTGGAAAATCTCGATCGCTTTTTCAGAAATAGGGCTTGCGGGACGGGCGGAAGTTGTTGCCATGATGGGATTGCCTTTAGGTTAAGGATTAAGCGATCCCCCTGATCCCGTTGGTAAGGAGGGACCGGATAGGGAGAATATTTGGAATAAATTCAATGTATTACAACATTCTCTTATTTCCCCTTACCAAGGGAGATTTAGGGGGACCGATCGACTATGCTTTTTTAATTTTTAAGCTAGCCAGATATGCTTTTGGATCGGCTGCATCAAAGGTCACGCCGTCAAAGAAAGTTTCCTTACCTCGGCTGTCTTCCTTGGGAATCTGAGCATCGGGGACTTTTAGAGCTTTAGCAGCTTCACGCCAGAGGTCCGATCGGTTGACGGTATCCACCATCGCGAGATCCGCTTCAGCAAAGGTGCCCCAACGGGTATTTTCAGTAATGAACCACTTGTCATGGCTCTTGAAGGGGAATGAAGCATTCTCACGCCAGAATTTCATCAGCAATGGAGACTTCTCAAGCTTACGACCGTTGCCGAAGTCGAAGTCACCCTGCATACGACCCAAGATGTCAGCAGATGGAGCTTTCACATAGGTGTCACCTTCGATCAACTTACACATCTCAGCTTTGTTCTCATCTTTGTCGCACCACATTTGAGCGTCTAGAATCGCCATCAGAACGGCTTTAGCGGCCTTAGGGTTCTTGTCAGCCCAGTCTTTACGAACAGTGAAAGATTTTTCAGGATGATTTTTCCACAGTTCGCCTGTGGTAACGGCGTTGTAGCCGAGTTTTTTGGTCACGAGACGTTGGTTCCAAGGTTCACCGACACAAAATGCATCCATGGCTTTGGTTTCCATGTTAGCAACCATTTGAGGGGGTGGAATGACCTTGATGTCCACATCTTCATCAGGATTAACTCCATTGGCCGCCAGCCAATACCGCATCCACAAATCATGGGTTCCGCCTGGGAACGTCACGGCGCATTGGAATTTTTTACCCGCTGCTTTCATCCCATCGATCTTGGCTTTGAGCTTGTCAGCCTTAGCTTCAAACTTCAAGTCCGCATATTCATTGGAAATCGAAATTCCCTGGCCATCTGTGTTGAGGCGGGCCAGAATATACATGGGGATTTTTACATTTCCCTTAGTAATCTTGCCGGAACTCAACATGTAAGACATTGGAGTCAGAATATGAGCGCCATCAAGACCGCCCTTTTCGCTACCCAGCTCCAGATTATCTCGGACCCCAGCCCAAGAAGTCTGTTTCTTCACTTCGGTATTTTTTATCCCGTACTTCTCAAACAGTTTCTTTTCTTTAGCAATAATCAATGGTGCGGAGTCCGTCAATGCGATAAAGCCCAGGGAAATTTTATCGGTTTCAGGTGTGTCTCCGGTACCACTGCTCACGGCAGGAACTGAAGGAGAAGAGTTAGTGCTGGAGTTAGTGCTACAGCCGTTGGCCAGCACGGTGCCGACAGCAGTAACGCCTAAGGTCACAATGAAGTTACGTCTCGAAAAATTAGCCATGAATCCGTATGTCCGATCGATGAATATGAATTGAGAATTAGCTAGCTGTCGTCAAGCCAATGAGTCTATCGAGCGACATTTTGTCTGAACTACTAGGCAAAATGTTTGGTTGCTTGATAGACGTGGTAGTGACAGAGAATGCACTCTTAAACTGCAACCAATTGTTTCAATACTGAGACATTAATTTACTTGAAGAGTTTGTTTTGTATAAGAACGAACAAATATGAGCGTTAAATGCTTTTTCTCGATATGACTAATCTATGTATTGCAATTTGTATATCTTGCGACTATTTTGCAGTGACCTGAGGAACAGAAGACTGAAACCTTTTTAAGAATGATTTCAGCTTTTTCAAGGAGATTTTGAAGAGGGATTTTAAGGGATTATTTTTAATTCTTTAAGTTTTAAGCAGGGGTCAGTTGAAAGAGTTTTTCGAGTAGCCCGCTGGTCCAACTCAGTTCTTTAGTCGGACTAGGAGTCCCAGACATAGGAATTAAGCTCACAGCACAGGCTTTGAGTTCTGGTTGCTTAGACACGGGACAGGCGATCGGATGGGTCAATATATTCGCTTCCGCATTCTCTGCCCACAGCGCCCCCCAATGTATTGGCATGAAGACAGTTCCGGGTGAAATACCCTTCGTTATCACCACTGGGAGACGCACAAATCCACGGCGCGATCGGACTTCGACCCAATTTCCTTCTTGAAGCGATAAGGTCTTGGCATCCCGAGGATGGACTTCCAAAAAGGGCTTCGGGTGCATTTTCATGATTTTTTCAATGCGGGCCGTACGAGACATGGTGTGCCAGTGGCCGTAGAGTCGTCCGGTAGTCAAAATGAAGGAGAAACTGGGATCGGGTGGTTCAGCGAGTCCTTTAGAGTGGCAGGCGATGAACTTGGCACGGCGATCGTCGGTGTGAAATTTTAAATCAGTATAGAGACGATTCGATACCCCGACCGCCGGGAGATTGCCCTTGGGCGCGGGCCATTGCGTTGGACCATTCGCCAGTAAATATTCGTGACTCAGCCCCGTTTGGTCGCAGGGCTGGCCTTTTGTGAGCCGCACAAATTCGCCATACACTTCCGCCGCATCATTAAACGAAAACTCACGCACAAATCCTAAACGCTGCCCAACTTCGGCAAAAATCACCCAATCGGCCCGTGCTTCTCCTGGCGGTGTTCGGAATTTAGGGCAGAGCGTAAGACGGCGTTCGGAATTGGTCATCACACCCGTTTTTTCACTCCATTGGGCTGCCGGGAGCAATAGATGAGAAAACTCCGCCATTTCCGTTGGGGAATAGCATTCTTGATGGATCACAAAGGGGCAATTACGCAAGGCTTTTTTAACCCGATCGAGATCAGGTAGACTAACTGCCGGATTAGTTGCCACCACCCAAAAAATACCGATGTCGCCTAATTCCATAGCCTTAATCATCTCCCACACCGTCAATCCAGGCTGAGCCGAAATCTGCCCAGAGGGAAGCCTCCAGAATTCTTCAACCTGCCGCCGAGACTCGGCATTCTGGACAAATCGGTATCCCGGCAACAAATTTGACAATCCACCCGCTTCCCGCCCGCCCATGGCGTTGGGTTGGCCTGTCAGAGAAAAAGGTCCCGCACCAGGGCGACCCATTTGGCCTGTGAGTAAATGGAGATTAATCAGGGTTCTGGCTTTGGCGGTGCCCTCACTGGATTGATTGATTCCCATGGACCACATAGAGAGAACGTTTTTGGCTTTACCCCAATAGCGGGCAGCTTGTTTAATTTCGGCAGCAGTGATCCCACAGGTTTCAGCAACTTTTTCGGGAGTATAGCCTTTGACAATCGCACGGTATTCTTCAAATCCGTCGGTAAATTTTTCAATGAAATGCTGAGCAATATATTGAGGCGATTGCTCACTCCATTGCAAGAGTAAATAGGCGATCCCATGCATCAAATCAATGTCAGTTCCAGGTTTGATGGCGAGGTGAAGATCCGCATGTTTTGAGGTGTCTGTCGCACGGGGATCGACCACAATGAGGCGGGTTTGAGGATTTTTCTTATGGTTTTTGCGCAATCTATTAAAGATAATTGGATGGCATTCGGCGGTATTGGTGCCAATTAAAAATGCGCAGTCTGTAATGTCGAGATCATCGTAGTTACAAGGTGGTCCGTCCGCTCCGAAACTCTCTGCATAAGCTGATACTGCCGAGGACATACAAAGGCGGGAGTTTGTATCAAAATTATTAGTGCCTAAACAGCCTTTTAATAGCTTTTGAGCGACGTAGTAGTCCTCGGTTTGCAATTGGCCAGATCCATACACAGCGATCGCCCCTTGACCTTGGTTGGCGACTACTGTTTTAATTCGCTCAGCAATAGCATCTAACGCAGTATCCCAGCTAACACGCTTGAATGGTTGGTCCAAGGATTCCCGCATCATGGGATATTTGAGTCGATCTTTGTGGAGTGATTCGCCTATGGTTGCTCCTTTAACGCAAACTTGGCCGAGACTGGAAGGGTGAGTTCGATCGCCCCGCGCCTGCCAAATCGGACTCCCATCAGCGGCCCGCGTAATACTTTTTCCTGGCATTGCCGGAGGAAAGATCTCTAAACCACAGCCTACGCCGCAGTAAGGACATTGAGTTTTAGCTGTTTCAGTCATACAAACCAGTCAATGGTGAATCGACACACAAGGAACACTCACTATATAAGATATAAGCGACTGGGTGTATCAAGGACAACTTTCTCAAAACATAATTCTCAAAACGTAATGCTACCCAATAACATTGTGCGGTGGAAAGGCTGAGAAATGGCTACTCATAAGTATAAATATCTTTCATGAATAGGATATTTTATACTGATAGCTGATTTGGTTAATGAATGGACATCTATATAAATATTTTAGTTCGCTCAATACTAATATTTTATTGATGTTTTATCGATCGGAATTTTAATATTGATTACCGAATCATTAATCACTTCATATTATCATACTATAATTCAAATGAATTGAATTTTGCAACTATTCTATAACTATTAGAGGGAGATGATAAAGATAGTTGACTTATTATCTATCATTACTATTTGAAATAGTACATTATTAGTGGATGACTCAAATTTAGTAAATAGGATTTCACCTATATCTCTTTATATTTTGAACTGAGTTCAAGAGCATTACAGAAGCTATTAAGACTATTCAACAAAGCGTTGGAGTAAGGATAGGCATCATCGCGTTCATCTTGAAGACGAGTATATAAAATCAATTTTGGCTCTGAAATTAAATGATCTTTCGGAACATCTAAGCCTGCTTCAGTTAACCTTGTTGCTGCGATCGTGACTAATAATGCACTCACAGTATTCATGTCACCACGCTGAAGATCAAGTAATCCTGGTAGAATTGATTCCGCTCCCGGCAGCTCATTTAAAGTCATAACTGATTTCTGCGAGATTACTTTCATAACATTCAATAAATTTCTCGACTCTTGTTCTAAGGAGAATAGGATCAAGGGAAGGAAAACGGATTAATTCGGGTTCAATTGCTTAAAAAAAATCTTGTAAGTCTTTCAAAGAAAATAACTTCTGTTGGTACATAGATTAAACATCACTAATGTCACGATCGAAGCCTCTAGATAGTTTAGATAGTGCTTGGGCTATAGAGTCAGTGATAGAACGAGATTTTATCTTGTATACTAATGAATACGCTCCTTGTCACGCCATCATGGAAGCGGAGGCAAAAAATTCTGTGGAGAAGTTAGTTCGATATTGATATTCAATTCTTGTTTTATTTTAGCGATCGGTTGGAAAATTTCTAGCGGTTCAGGATCTAGACAAATATCGACATCAACTGTAGAACTACACCATCCATGCAATAAGTTATTGTGTTGTGGAAGTCTAACGAGATGTTCATGGAAAAAAGTTTCTGTCGATGTCCTCCTTAACTTAGATTACGGTATCCTAAACCATACAAGCTCATCCGATCGCCTGTCGCTCAAAACTCTAAAATCCGATCGTCCACTCAACCATGTCCCTCAAGCTCACCCAACACCTCGCATCTCCTCTAACGATCGGCCATGGAGAAAACGCTGTCACGCTTTATAGTCGAGTTTTACAGTCACCCTTATCAGGTGTAACAGATCTAGTATTTCGGCGGTTGGTACGGCGACATGCACCAGAATCGATGATGTATACAGAAATGGTGCAGGCTGCGAGTTTACAGCATTTAAAAGAAACACCGATTATTATGGATATTGATCCAGATGAACAGCCCATTAGTATTCAATTGTTTGATTGTCGTCCAGATTTTTTAGCATCAGCGGCGGTGAAAGCTGTAGCTCAGGGTGCAGATACAATAGACATCAATATGGGTTGCCCTGTAAACAAAATCACAAAGAATGGCGGCGGATCTTCTCTATTGCGTCAACCAGAATTGGCCGCGCAAATTGTTCGTGAAGTAGTAGATGCTATTAATGTCCCAGTTACCGTTAAGACCCGCATTGGTTGGGATGATAACGAAATCAATATTTTAGACTTTTCACAACGATTGCAAGATGCGGGAGCCGAAATGATTACGGTTCATGCAAGAACTCGGGCACAAGCTTATAATGGGCCTGCGGATTGGGATTGGATTCGTCAAGTTAAAGAACAATTAGATATTCCGGTAATTGCAAATGGCGATATTGATTCCGTGGAGTCTGCAATGAAATGTTTGGAAATCACGGGAGCGGATGGTGTGATGTGTTCGCGGGCGACGTTGGGTTATCCATTTTTGGTGGGAGAGGTTGATTACTATCTAAAACATGGGATTGAAAAAGTAAAGCCAACCACTATTCAAATTCTTGAATGTGCGGCTGAACATTTACAAATGCTAGCAGAATACAAAGGCGATCGTGGCATTTATCAATCGCGAAAACATATGACTTGGTATTGTAAAGGATTTGCAGGTGCCAATGAATTGAGGGCTAACTTGAGCCAAATTCGATCGGTTGAAGAAGGACAGACTTTGATCAATAGTGCTATTCAAAAGTTGAAGTCACAACTATAATAAGAATATAGTCCCCAACTGACTGTTAAACTAGATAGAGTATAGAGATTAATTTGATATGCCATAAATAATCATCACCCCTAATTATGATTTTCATCAATCCCAGAACAGATTTTGCGTTTAAAAAGATCTTTGGATCAGAACAAAGTCATGATATTTTAACTAGTTTTCTAAATGGGATTCTCTATGCAGGAGAACCAATGATTCAAGATTTAACTATCATTAATCCTTACCAAGCACCGATCATTAAAGGACTCAAGTCTACATACCTCGATATTAAAGCTGAATTGAAGACAGGCGAAATGGTCGTGATTGAAATGCAGGTTTTGAACGTAGCAGGTTTTGAAAAACGTATTCTATACAATGCCGCCAAAGCCTATTCTGTCGAACTCGCTGAAGGACAATCTTATGCAAATCTAAATCCAGTCATTGCGTTGACTATTACCGATTTTGTAATGTTTGACGATATGGAGCAGTACCTCTCTCGCTTTATGTTACAAGAAAAAGACTGTTTAGTAAATTATCCAATTCAGGATTTGGAATTAGTCTTTGTCGAATTACCAAAATTTAAACGATCGCTCTCTGAATTAGAAAGTTTAAGCGATCGATGGATTTATTTTCTACAACATGCGCCAGATTTGGAGACCATTCCTGAAAAAATGGCTGAAATTCCCGAGATGAATCAGGCCTTTGCGATCGCCAACAAAGCGACCTTGAGCCGTGAAGAGCTTGATGAGCAACATCGTCAATCATTCTTCATACACGATCAACGAGGCGTTGCAGCTAAAGCCTTAGAGCAAGGAATAAAACAAGGAATTGAACAAGGAATTGAACAAGGAATTCGAGAAAATCAGGTACAAACGGCACTTCGTTTATTACCGATTTTGGATAATGAGACGATCGAACAAACGACAGGACTGCCGATCGGCGACATTGAAAAACTCCGTAATCAATCGATTGACTAATACAGGTTCCTGAATAACTTGCTACATTCATAGAACCGAAGGCACTATCCACATTAAATAAATAAGTAATTTTTGCTCTAAATTCCGATCGCTAAGTCCCTCACAATTCATTCTTCACCATAGAAACCCCTCGAATTAATCTGTCATGAAATTTTGCAGGTTTTCATAAAACGAGTACTCTTATGTACAGATCACACAACTGCTCTTGGACTTTTTATGACGACTCGCCGCGCTGCCTCAATTCTTTTGGGTTCACTTCTCACCTCGATCGCTGCAACCCTTACTCTGACCGGAATTGCTAGCGCCGAAACCATCGCAAAACCCATCCAGTTTCCAGCCGTCAGTCAACTTCTCCCAGACAGCATCGTCGGCGTTATGTTCGTCAACCCCGAACCCCGACTGTGGCAAGACCTCACCAAATTTAATACCTTCCCACAAGACTTCACCACGCCCAGCTCGATGTTCTCAAATCTAGCATCTGGTCTTAACTATCACGGCGACATTGCCTCATGGATCGGCGGACCTATGGGCAACGTCATTATGCTCAATCCAGACCAAACCAAAACCACCTACGCCACGATCGCCCCCGTTAGAGACCCTTTGCAAATGCCACGGTTCTTCGATCGCATCAGACGCAGCCGAGACAAACTCCCCACCACTCGCCTCTACAACGGCACCAGCATTCTCTTTTGGGCACCAGAAAGCGTTCCCGATTTCTTCTCTGAAGCATTAGAAGCATCACAACAAGACCTCTCAAAGGATGCTGCCCCGATCGCCAAACCCGCTACATCCAACCCGACAGGCAAACCCGATAAAACAACAAAAAAAGCAGGGGAGGCAATAAAAAAAGCGCGTGAAGAAGAAAATAAAATTTCCAAATCAGAACGACCAGAACCGATTGCACCCCCAACCAAACCGAAAAAAACGATCGAAATCGGTGGATTTGCCGCCGCCTATTTAAAAAGCGGATTTGTCATCACCTCAACTGACATCAGTACCATTCAGCAACTCATTGATGCCGAAGCCAAACCCGATCGCCGTCTCTCCAGCGTCCCCGGCTTCCAACGCATGATCTCCGACGATCGCTATCCTACAGCCCTAATCTCCGGCTATGCCAACCTCGGCAACTTGATTAAAAGCAATCAAATCAATACCCCCTACCCCTTAAAAGCATTTAACAATTTCCCACTCTTCCAAAACCAAACCCCCGATCAACTCAGTCAACTCATCAACAGCGGCTCCGACGGATTAGACGGATTTGTCTGGGCCATCCCCGAAGGCATACAAGCCCAAGTCGGTATCCATTTCAAATCCGCAATCCCCAATTCATTCATTCAAACCGTCAACAGCCCCAATGCCCTGATTTCAAGAGTTCCCGCTGTCAACTACGGCATGAGCGGCAGCACAAACCTAGCATTTTTCTGGCGCGCCCTCACCACTGCTTTAGATGCCAATCCAACGACTAAAAAAGGACTAAAAAGCTTCCGAGACAGCAGCCAGAGCGTAGTGGGCATCGACGATCGCGACATCTTTCCGTGGATGGACAAAGAATATATCGGGTTTGCATTCCCCAGCCAAGGGAGCGTCCTGAAACAATTAAATCCCAAACTCGCGGTCGGATTTGGGGCATTTTTCCAAACCAGCGATCGGCCTGCTGCGACGGCTGCATTCAAAAAAGTCGAAACCGCATTAATCAAATTATCCAAAGGTGAATTCAAAGTAGCTACCCGCACGATCGACGGCACAACGCTCACCAGTTGGGAAGTTGCAGGCCCGACCAAACCCAATAAATCAAAACCCAACAAATCAACCCAGCCAACCCCTAAACCCGTCAGCTTATTTGCTTACCAATGGACCACTCAGGACACCCTTGCTATTCTCAGTGGAGCCGATACTGCAAATAATCTCCTGCCCAAACCATGGCGACCGCTGGACCAAGCCAAACATTTTCAAGACGCGATCGCCCCTCTACCCAAACAAAATATGGGTTACGCCTACCTTAACCCACCTGCTCTGCTCGCCCTGGGAAATGAATTTGGCCTGACAAAAATGTTGCAACCCGTAAGTACTAAAGACGACCAAGAACTAGACTTGATTACTATGATCAGCAGTGTGTTTAGCATCGCTGGCACTAGCGCACTTCAGCCCACCCAACTTACATCCGAAGGCTACGTTAGACTGGCAACCCGCCCAATTCCAAAACTCACCGCACAACAATTCATCGATCGTGCCAATCTAAAAGCTGAGAATAATGATGGAGACTGGGCTATTGCAAACTATACCCGTGCCTTAAATTTAGAACCTAATAATGCCGATGCCTACTACGGTCGTGCTACTGCTCAAACAAATGCCAGAAATTATTTAGGCGCAACTGAAGATCTCGATCGCACCATTCAACTTGAACCCAAAAAAGTGAATGCTTATCTCGATCGTTCCAAATCAAAACAACAAACCTATGACTATCTCGGATCATTGACCGATGCAAATAAAGCGATTGATTTAACCACCAAACCTGAACTAAAAGCTAATGCTTATGAATTGCGATCGGTTGCACAATTCAATCAAGGTAACTACAAAGAAGCTCTGAATGATTTCAAAGAATCAACACTATTAAAT
>JANXNM010000160.1 GCA_025354065.1 Synechococcales cyanobacterium 340R_concoct_173_sub
GAGTTTGTTGGTGGAGTTTCCGGTGCGGATGAAGAAGGTTTCTTGAGGTTGATCTGATTTGTCACGAATTTCGACGTAAACAGGTTCTGGGGCTGGGTCGATCGCAATCTTACAAATATCTTGATCATCAACTGTATGAAACGTAATGCTGAGATAAGGGGCGATCGATTTCCCCATTTCTTTGAGTAATAAGTCACCCATTAACCACAGTTCAAAGCCGTCACGATCGCGTTTTTTAAATGTTTGATAATCGAGTTCTAGACCGACGATCGGGCCATCATCTGCGATGCCTATGAGAAGGATGCTACGTTTCTCAACTATTTTGTCAATTAGCTGACATCTATATCAGCAGCTTTCAGGGCGAAACGATGGAATGATGTGTTCCGTCGAATTTTATTGAAGTCAGTAATATTTTTGGCAATTTTTTCTGCATCAGTTAGATCGCTGTATTTTCGTCCAATGTTCTTTTCATAGATTTGAGAAAGTTCTTTCTTAGGATTTCTGACTTGCTCCGGTTTTTTGCGATCGGGTACGTTAACTTTACGTGTGGGCTTTGAAAGGGTGGCGGAGATTGCACGACCATCGGCGATTAACCAGGCTTCAAGTTCTTCGGTAATGCAGATGAGGTGTACTTTTTTCCGATCGACTTCAGCAAAATCTAAAGATCTAAAGATTGCGTCACAGTCTTCTTTCCGGCAAGGTCGTTCACCATCTGTCCGCCAAGCAGGATACAGATCCCAAAGAATTAGTACCCGATCGCAACGTTCAATATCTAATAATGCTTTTGCACTAGCACCACATTTTTGAACTAGATTGGGCTTGTTGTCGAGGGTGATGCTTTTGGGTTGGATGATTGGGTTGAGCTTTTTGATCAGGATTTCACAGACTTTTTTATCAGCACCTTGGGGTCCACATTCAAAGATTAATCCGATTTTCATGAGAAAGACTAATGGGTTCGGGGTGAGGGATTGAATAGTTAGAGCGTATTGAGTTGGCCCATTGTATAAAGTTGACCGGGTGTAAATTGCTTTGACCAGTTTTCTAATGT
>JANXNM010000164.1 GCA_025354065.1 Synechococcales cyanobacterium 340R_concoct_173_sub
CAGGCTAATCGTAAAACCAGAAAAATCCTGTATCCTAATCACAGCCTAAACCCAAGAACCTCCGTGATTATCTCCGTCCAAAACCAAAAAGGCGGCGTAGGTAAAACAACCCTCGCCATTCACATTAGCCACGCGATCGCTCTCACGACAAAAGCCCGCGTTTTACTGATTGATGCGGATCCGCAAGGTAGCGCCCGAGATTGGTCCGCCGCTCGCCAAACTGAGGCACTGTTTCCTGTCGTCGCGATCGATCGGCCTGTCCTTCACCGCGAAATCCCAAAGCTTGCCCCCGATTACGACCACATCATCATTGACGGCCCACCCCGCGCCTCCGAACTTGCCCGCAGTGCTATCAGTGCCGCAGATCTGGTTGTCATTCCCGTCCAGCCCAGTCCCTACGATGTTTGGGCCGCTCAGGAAATCATAAATTTGATTAAAGAAGCCTCCGTATTTAAAGAAAACCTGAAAGCCGTATTTGCGATAAATCGTAAAATAGTAAATACTGCAATAGGACGCGATGTCTCCGAAGCTCTCACCAGTTTTGAACTTCCAGTCCTGACCGCCCAAATCTGTCAACGGATTGCTTTTGCTGAGTCTGCTGCAACAGGTCAGACCGTTCTTGAAACCGAACCCAAAGGAGCCGCCGCTAAAGAAATCAAAGCGATCGTTAAAGAAATTCTAGCGATTCAGCTCTAGTTCACAATTCAAATCCCAAATAGGAATCCATCATGGCTATCAAAAAAACAGCAATTCCTCCCAAGCCTAGCGCCGCTGAAAAATTTGTCAGTGGAACTCTCGTCACCGAATCACAAGCTGAATCTAAGCCAGCCGAATCAATTGTTCAAACCCCACAAATCGAGACCGAAAAAACCAAACTCAAACGACTTACCTTAGACATCTCCGAAGACTTGCACCGATCGATAAAAATGAAGTCTGTCTCTCTCGGCATCCCCATGGTCGATATGCTCCGTACCCTGTTGGAAAGTAATTACGGAAACTCTTAAAAACAGATTCACAGATTTCTATATTTACAGAAATACAGATTTACTACTTTGCAGATTCAAAGAGATACAGATTCAAAGATTTACAAATTTGCTGAAATAAAGTTTTACATCTACAAAGAAATGAAGATTTGCAGATTTACAGCAATAAAGATATACAGATTTACAGAAAAAAGATTTATAGCAACACAGATTTACAGAAATAAAGATTAAAGGGTTTACGGATTTCTGTAAATCATCATTCTCAATTCTTCATTTCCCCAAACCCCATGACAAACCCAACTCCCAGCCCCGAGCACACTTGGGAAGACGCGCTGCAAAAGCTATATCGTCGGAAATCGGACGAGCGGAAGGTAATAATGAGTCCAATACAGGAAGGCGACCCGCAACAATTTAGAGCTGCCGCCAAAGAACTCACTGCCAAAACTCAAATAGCAGCAGCTAGCAATGAACCTCCTCGCCTACTGATTAATGGCTGGGACGAAATTCTACCCAGGGCTTTCATTGATCACGAGATTATCCCGACGGATCCTGAAAGCCAAAAAGCTGAAGCATTGCTAGGAAAAGCGCTGTGGGAAATCTTGCAAAATTTTGGCTCAGACGAAGCCTATATTTTTCTCGCTTTGATTGCTAAAGCTGGCGAAAATAACGGCCATTGGCAAACTCCCATTCATATCCAATACTCCGAACTCATTCAGCTTCTCGGCTGGGAAAAAAGTAGAATAACCGATCGCCCGATCGCCCAATTCACTAGCATTTTGGATCTTGTTCAACGCGTCTGCAAACTCAGCACCAATGTCACTGTCACGGCTATGGATGCAAAAAGTGTTCATGAACATACGGCATCTCAAATCAATAGCCCGTTTTGGACTTTGATTGGCACTAACTACATCAGCCGATTAGGACGCACTAGCAGTTCCCGATCGTCCGATGGCTCGTATCGAAATGGCTTTCCAAAAGACTTGACCTTCACGATTATTCCTGGGCATTGGATCACCCCCTTTATCCAACAGTCTCCGACCCAACTTGAGGCGTTAATGGAGTTCAGCGAAATTGCAAAAGGCATCTTGCGGATTAACCCAACCCGTAAAAAATTGGCTTCACGCCTCGCTATTTTCATCACGGCTATTACTCCA
>JANXNM010000287.1 GCA_025354065.1 Synechococcales cyanobacterium 340R_concoct_173_sub
ATTTACGTCGTGCTCGTAGTGTTGCGATTTGATGTAGAACCCGATCGAGGTCTGGCTCATTCAGTGTGTTAGCAGCGGCAATCAGTTCATCAACGCTCATAAGAGTCTTTCCTTATCATTGAGACGCTTTTCTACTGTAGCTGAGTAGCCGATCGCAATTAGTCTTTGATATTCTTCCTTAATGGTCAGACTAAGGAAAGGCGATCGATTCACAAAGACGATCGATCGGGTTGCTTGGGGTGGGACGATTCCCGTTCCGGGAGGCTTTGCCAACGGTTTATGGAATGAAGAGCCGACCAGCACCTTTGTATTGATCAATTTCCACAACAATCTCAATCAGCCGTTCAACACAGCGTTCTCGATAATCGGGTTCGCTAAAACGATCGAGACTTCCAATGGTGACAACGGGAAGGGAGTCTTCGACGTTCTCTTCACGCATGACTTGTTCAAGGGAGTCTTCACCTTTCATATTTCGGTTGGCGGTCAGGATCATCATTTGATGCGCTTGGGCATAACGCCAAACAAGACGATCGCTGCTATCCATTGACAATCCAACTTCTCTAAACGTGACAAATCGAATCTCTATGAGTTCGAGCCAGCCTAACTTCGTCAAGATTCCAAGAAAAATTAGCGCGTAGCCGTCCAGATTGTAATCAATGAGGAAAGTCATGGAGTCTGAGCGGAGCGTTGTGCCTTTTGCGCGTCAAGTTTCGCCCATAGTGCAGCATGTTTAGGCTTGCGGGGCTTTGCGGCAATTTGAAGGAACCGATCGTGGTTACGGTTTTCCCAGTACTGACGAATTTCTTCTCTGGTTTGAAGGACTTCTTGGTATTCGGCTTCGACTGCAATTTGATTGGATTCAATGTAAGACAGTGCGGTATTGATTTGAGGGTCTGTCAAACTGAAGTTGTCACGAATGAGTTTGGGTGGATAGTCCGCCTTGAGCAGATCAATCACATCATAGAAACTGATGCGGGTTCCCGCGATCGTCAGTCCCCGTTCTGTACGAATAATGTCTGTTGTAGTGCTAAAAGTTGCGACCATTTTGCAGCCTTTGACCCAAATGTCCTTCAATTGTAGCATTCCAAAAAAACGATCGATCGATTCACAAAGACGATCGATCGCACACATGAGGAAGGAATCGATTCACAAAGACGATCGATCGGGTTGCTTGGGGTGGGACGATCGTATGTTTTGGGAAAGCGATCGGATGTTTAGATAAAACGATCGCTTAAGTGTCGGTCTAACGGTAAAGTTCGGCTAGATAGTTATAGGGAAGTAGCTCGCAAGCGTAGACCAAGTGATTGTATAACTTTTAGAACAGTGGCAAATTCTGGATTACCTTCGAGCGACAAAGCGTTATAGAGACTTTCCCGTCCTAATCCTGTTTCACGCGCAATAGTTGTCATTCCCTTGGATGGAGCAATATCGCTTAATGCTGCTACCACTAGATTGGGATCGCTATCTTCAAGAGCCGCTTCAAGATAAGCTGCCATATCTTCTTGCGTTTCTAGATGCTCTGCTGGATCCCCAAGGGAGGTTGGAACTTTGTTCATGAGATCTCCTATAGGTTTTGTGATAATTCTAAGGCTGTTTTGATGTCGCGATTTTGGGTCCGTTTATCCCCGCCTACAAGTAACACGATTAAGGTATCCCCTCGTTGCATGAAATACACTCGATACCCTGCACCATAATCAACACGAAGTTCTGATACACCTTTCCCGATTGGTTTCACGTCACCAGGATTTCCCATGGACAACCGCCGAATACGAATGTCACTACGCGCCCTAGCTTCCCGATCGCGTAGTGATTTAAACCACCGAAAATAGATTTTAGTCTCACGAATTTAAATCATGCTTTAAGTGTATCCTATGGGATACGAAAAATAAGCAGTAAGACATCCTTCTTAATGGATTTTCCAGCCTAAGTTCACCCCTCGTCGTAGCGAAACGGAAGTATGGAGGGTCGGGTAAAACGCCTTGTTGGGCCATGTTAGAGCGGAACTATGTTGACGTTGATGTCTACATTAAGCGCTCGGCCCAACTTAAGTAGCAGCTCACGCTTGAATTCTGTGTTGCTGTGGGTCATTATCAGGAAAGAATCAATCTCGGTTTGGTTGTACTTTTCATCTGCCTTTTCTTTGGACACAAGTGGGAAATTATTTACCTTTATACCGAGGTCAATAACACGTTGAAACCCTAGTTTCTTAATAGCTAACGCAAAGGTCTCTGAGGCTTTGCGTTCATAAATAACTTCTCCATCCGGAAACTTGACTATAAGCACTGTCTTCGGCACTTTCGAACCTGACGCAATAGTTCGTGACACATCTACGGTTTCGACATGAACTTGACTGCGAGTTACCTCATCAAACCCACTTACCCATTCCTCTTTTAAGGATTCCAGTTTCTTGCGAAATGCAGCCAACTTCTCGCCCGTTCCTATTGCCTCACGAGTACGCGGATAATCACTGTTATGAATAAACCCCGCGCCCTGAGAATTCACTTCCGAGACAACTGAACCAATTTCTTCAAGAATGATCTCGAAGGCAACCGTAACGCTATCACTGCTCATCAATATTCTCCCTTAAGGCTCAACAATTAGTAGGTGAGAAATTTCCACATATCTACCTAAATTAAGGGCAGTAGGCGGAAAAGTTCCGTAAATTCCGTAGCCAAAGCATAATCTTTCCACCTATCCTTCCGCTATACGGAGAAACACGGATTTTGTCAGCCGATCGCCCCTCCACAAAAAGCCCTACTTACAAAAAACGATCGGAAGACGAAACCTTAATCAAAGTCTCTTCTCCCGATCGTCCTAAACGCGACCCTTAACCCCTTGCCAATATACAGTTTTAACAATCCGTCCAATAAGCACTACGCGACCGCAAACTCAGTGTATTGCCGAAGATGTTGCGGATGAAACGCCAGAACAATATCGTCTCGCGAGACCCCAGCTTGTAAAAAGTCCGTCGCTACTCCCTCCTCCGTCCCGTCTTCCTCAATCCAAATTTTGTCATTCTTCAATCGCACATGAATCACCATTTTTTGAATCCGATCGCCTCCTTCCCAACCACTCCGAAACAACACATAATGCCCCTGAACATCATCCAGCATGAGCACCGACTCTAGCCCAGAATCAGGCTCACCAGAGGTCTCTAAATTTCGGTACTCCATCAACACTCGATGAATTAATTCTCGATAGCTCTTAAGTTTATCCATATGCTCACGACCTCTTGATCAACCGAAAAAACTAAAAGATTCACTTGATTTTCTTCAATGATAAGCTGCGCCAAAGGACTTTGAAACTTTTCCTCGTAAACCTTTTCTGAGATTGCCAGATAAAGCTCAAACTCAAGTCCCTGGGCCTGAATGACATTGCGATACATCACATACTGGCCGATCGCATTCTGTAAATCTGCAATAAATGAGCGCCCCAGAAAGCTCTTGATCTCGACCAAAATCTTCTGAGTCCCCCGTTCAGCAACAATAGATTTCTCTGCTGCAATGTCTGGATACAGTCGATCGCCTCTGTATTTTAGCTCGTAGTGTTCCTTGAGAAACGATCGGCGTTTAGTGATGAACCAGAACCCTTTTGTTACGATCGTTAGCCAACCTTCGGGAACGGGAATCATTTTTTCCTCAAACAAACCTAAAAAACTCCATCCGCCACACGCTTGAAAACCCAGATCAAATCCGCTACGCTAAATCTCACAGGATGCAACCAAGCATCTGGCCCCAAAAATTTGAGCACCGATGGCTAGTGCAACGAACACCAGCCAACGGCTAACCCACACGCGCTGAATACACCAGCGGGCGGTCTCTGGCTATGTTAACACGCAGCCTTTGAGCCATCCCACTAACGCATCACCGTGGGGTGGCTCAAGTTTTTGGTTTTTTCCACCCTAGAAAAAGCTAAAAATCATCATGAACATGGCTCCTCCCGTACTCGTTCGATCCAACCGATTGAACGCCGAACCCACCCGCATTCTTCTCATCGGCACCCGCGACGGCATCCAAGAAACGATCGACCATCTCTGCGTCCTCAACTTCTGCGACCACTCAGCCTGGAGCAAAATTCAACCGCACCCCGACAGGCAAGGCGACTACCTCAGTACCATGACCAAATGGCGCATGTAGGACTTCAAAGAAATCAGGATTGAATCACATCCATTATTTGCCCTAGCGACTAAAGCCACGGCTATACAAACAAAGTCCGCCCTAAATGGACTAAGACTCTATTCTTAACCCACGACGGTAGGTTTTGTTTGTGTAGACCGCGTTCGCGAAGC
>JANXNM010000332.1 GCA_025354065.1 Synechococcales cyanobacterium 340R_concoct_173_sub
AATATGATTGTCTTTAATCATGGCGGAGTCGTCGAGACCCATCCGGTGATTGACTGCACCGCCCACCTGAGACGCATATTTTTCCAGAATCCGGTGTCCTGGCGTAGTTTTTCGAGTGTCTGCAAATCGGGTATTCAAGCCTTCAAGTTGAGCCACAAATCGTTCCGTCGCCGTCGCAATTCCACTCAACCGCATCGCCAAATTCAAGGCCACTCGCTCGCCCGTCAGCAACGCCTCAAATGGCCCGGAAATCTTCGCAACCATCTCGCCCGCCATAACCCGATCGCCATCCTTTACGCAGACTTCAAATTCAACGTCTGAGTCTAAAAGCTGGAAAACCCGAGCTGCGATCGGCAATCCGGCAACAATCCCAGTTTCTTTCGCAATCCAAGTGGCGCTATTTCTCTGCGAACCCTTCACCATCAAGGCTTGAGTCACTCGATCGCCCCGGCCAATATCCTCCAAAAGCCAGGGCTGAATCAACACATCTAAAACCAAGTTGGAGGGAAGGGAAAAGCCATGAAAAAATGTCGATGTCATCGGAGACTATGCCTGTAGACTTGTATACCAGCTATTATTGTGGTGATTTGCCGTTCTGTGAATGTCTTGGACACTCTGTTCTGGAAACTTGTACCGGGAAACCTGTTCTGGGAAACCTGTGCTGAGAAACTAGGGAACGCTGAATTTAATCTCAACTCGCTTTATCCTGACCTAGGAGAGCTTTCCTTGGAAGCTTTGACACAGAAAACGTTAAACGAAAATTTCAAGACAGGACTTCTCAAACGGCTTAAGACATTGGTGAAGGAGTCGGTTGATTGTCATGCAATTTGCGAACATTCGGTGAAGGGAATAGTACAGTCGCTTGATATTTGTGGCTGTCAACTGCGAATTTTTAATAGTGAAGCAACCTTGACAACAGCGCTGTATGAGTACGTGTGCGATCGCGATGAAGTGGGTTCGATCCTTATCCACCACACCAGCTTCCCCGATACCGATCCGCCGAATATAAGCCCGATCGTTGAAGCTAAGCTAACTCATGATTACTCTGAAACCCCGGTCTTTACCTTTCGCTATCCCTTAATTAGCCAAATGGAAGTTCTGGGTGAACTTGTAGTTCATCGTGAAGAACATGAAAATTTTGATGCAGATACACTGGACCTATTGGATGAAATTGGGACTTATTGTGCGATCGGCCTACGTCAAATGCGCTTTCTCCGAGTCAGCCAAACCCAATCCGTCGAACTAAAACGTCTCCACCAACTTCAAGATACGTTCCTCAGTACTGTATCTTACGAGCTAAGAATTCCCCTGTCGAATATTAAAATGTCAAGTCAAATGTTGGGCTTGGCTTTGCGCAGGTCAGCCGAGGTTAATGCACTGGCTGATGCACAGACTCCGTTTATCCTAGAAGCCCCGGCTTACTCGAAGGTGAGTTGCTATTTGGAAGTGTTACAAAAAGAATGCGATCGGGAAATCAAGCTGATTCAAGATTTGCTGGACTTGCAACAGCTAGACAATGAGACCGTTTCGTTGCTGGTTAGCTCCATTGACATACCGCAATGGTTAACCTACGTCG
>JANXNM010000342.1 GCA_025354065.1 Synechococcales cyanobacterium 340R_concoct_173_sub
CTCGTTCCTTAACATTCTCAATTAAATTTGATGCCTCAACATACTGACAAACCGCCAGTGCTACACCACAGACAAAAGGATTACCGCCGTAGGTACTCGCATGATCCCCAGGCTCAAACACATCACAGGATGACTTACACAACAACGCCCCGATCGGAATCCCGCCGCCTAAGCCTTTAGCCGAAGTAAAAATATCTGGCTCAATTCCTAAATTTTCATAACCCCAGAGCTTACCCGATCGGCCCATACCGACTTGCACTTCATCTAAAATTAACAAAATCCCAGTTTCATCACAGATTTGACGAACCTGCTGGAAATAGGACTCACTTCCAGGATTTACGCCGCCTTCACCTTGTAGTGGTTCCAACATAATCGCAGCGACTTGAGGCTGGTCTCGATCGAGTTCTGAGATCGTCGCCCGCAGAGCTTCAATATCATTGTAAGGAACATAATTAAATCCTGGAACCAATGGCGAAAAATTCTTGTGATATTTCGGTTGACCCGTTGCCGTAACGGTTGCCAAGGTACGACCATGAAAACTAGCATGAGCTGTAATAATCATCGGGTTTTCAATACCACGTTTTACCTTGGCATATTTCCGAGCTAGCTTAATCGCACCTTCATTGGCCTCAGCCCCGGAATTACAGAAAAAAGCACGATCCCCGCAGGAACGATCGACTAACCACTTAGCCAACTCGCCTTGTTGAGGAATGTAATAGAGATTTGAAACATGGTGCAGCGTCTGCATTTGCCGAGTGACGGCTTGGATCATAACCGGATGAGCATGGCCCAAAGTACAGGTCGCAATCCCCGCCACAAAATCTAAATAAGGTTTACCCCGATCGTCCCAAACTCGACAGCCCTCTCCTCGCACCAAAGTTAAGGGAAATCGCCCATAGGTTCTCATCACATAGTGATCAAACTCTGTCGTGTCGAATAGTGCAGGCGCGTCGAGGTTTGGGGCAACCTCATTTACAAGGGTATCTAAAGTCACTGCTCTGCGAACCTCGGTAAATTAAATAAGCATTAGATTAAGAAATCGTAGCGCTAAAAAGCTAAACTTTGCCGAAGAACTTAGCCCAACTCAAGCGCTCCAGCAGGCACGTCACGCCAAGAACTTACAATCGATCGTCGAACTAACCAACCTGCCCTTTTTTGTTGCGGGGTCAGGTTCAGTTCAAATGACTCACAACAATCTATTGCCTGTTGCTCATTACAGCAAGCAATACAGGCGTACAGTAATCCACTGGGATCTAGCTGTTCGTTGACCCAGATTCTTATCATGGTATTGCTTTCCTAAAAATTACATCTTGTATGAAATTTAGACCTCCATTGTAAGACGAATTATGCGACTTAGTATGAACTTAAAGAAATATCAAAGGGAATGCGGAGAACTAAGCTAGCCATCCCTTTAAACGTTCAGCAACCTGAGGACGACGGAGCTTTCGCATTGCTTTGCTCTGAATCTGACGCACACGTTCACGGGAAAGGTTAAAGGCAAATCCAACCTCCTCAAGAGTGCAGGGTTTACTATTAGATAAGCCATATCGAAGAGAAATAACTTCCCGCTCACGTTCTGTTAAGAATGCATCTAAAACCTCTGATACTTCCTCGCACATTACAGACTCGGTCATCTGTTTTTCAGGAGATTGGCAATTATGATCTTCCAAAAGATCGAGTAACTCTATATCTTCTCCTTCCCCAATACGATGATTCAAAGATACAGATTGACGGCAAATTTGTTGAAGGTATCGAAAATGTTCAACGGTGATTCCTACTATATCTGCAATTTCTTGTTCTTTAGGAGTACGTCCAAGATCTCGGCAAAGATCTCGCTGAGCACACTTAAGTTTATTTAGTTTTTCAACAATATGAATAGGCAGACGAATCGTCCTAGCATTGTTTGCGATCGTCCGGGTGATGCCTTGTCTGATCCACCAATATGCGTAAGTAGAGAACTTATAGCCTTTGTCTGGATCAAATTTCTCGCTAGCCCGGTGTAGGCCCAGCGCTCCTTCTTGGATTAGATCCAGCAGAGGGATGCCACGATTAAGGTATCGTTTTGCGATCGAAACCACTAATCTCAGGTTTGAGCGGATCATTTTTTGCTTTGCACATCGACCAAGATATAGCCTGCGTTCAAATTCCTGTTGGGTCACTTTGAAATGGCTAGCAAGCTGTGATTGTCCGATCGGGCTACCCTTTTTTTCTGAAAGTTCTTTTCTGACTTGTTCAATTTGAACACCGTAACGAATTTCCCGAGCAAGTTCGATTTCTTCATCTCCCTTTAGTAACGGATAACGAGCCATATCTTTAAAAAATGCGCCAACGGCATCATCACTAATTGCTCGGCTATATCCTATAGTTGCTCTGTTTTCTAGGATACTATTTTCATTGTTGGTCTCTAGAAGTTCTAGTTCTGTTTCTAGTAACGTATGTTCTAAATCTATGGATAAGTCATCGATTATCTCGATTGCCTCCGATCGTAGTTCTGGCGAGACAACGGTTTCAGTAACTTCGGCGATGTTCTTTATATTCCAATAATTTGCCGTTTGACTTTTGTTATTTGTAGAGAAATCATCTGGAATCTGGCCTTCCAAATTATCTATAAATATAGTTAAACTCTCATCCTTATTGAGTTCCGTGACAGTCATAGCGCTAAGTCCTCTTTTAAATGGGATATGAGCTAAAATTCTGATCTGAGAAGTGGATTTTTGAATCCTGGATTTGAGCAAATTTAAAATCTGCTTAGTTGATACTTAAAAAACGACTATCTGACTTTGTTTAGCATTACAATTTGCATTACAAGTTCTTTTCTAGATTTTCTTAAGGTTTACATAGATTTTTAGAGTTAGGAATATGCCTGAATGAGTAGCGATCGTAGTTGGGTTCAGGCATTAGTTGATTGTCCTGGTGCGCAGGGTTTGTATACCTATGAAATTCCCTTTGATTTAATTGTCCGAGTGGGAGATATTTTATCTGTTCCCTTTGGTGCACAACAGGTTGGAGCGATCGCGCTTGTAGTAGATTCTCATGAGAAATCACTTCGGTTCATTGGCTTAGATATTGAAAAGATTCGTAAAATTGATGCGGTGGTGAGTTCGGGATTTTTTCCTGCTCATTATTGGACGTTGTTGCATCGAGTCGCGAAGTATTATCAGACTCCATTAATGCAGGTGGTACGAGCCGCATTGCCGCCGGGATTATTGTCACGATCGCAGCGCCGACTTAAGTTACGGTCTGACCGGAGCAATAATCTAAATATCAATCTGGCTGTATCTCTCGAAGCGCAGAAGGTATTAGATTTGCTCTCTGAAAGTAAAACTGGTGATTATTCTTGGCGTTTTTTACAGCAAAAGGTTAAGGGCTTGGGAAAAATTGTTCAGGAGTTGGTTCGATCGGGATTAGTTGATAGTTATTTGCAACCGCCGCAAACGATCCGCCCCAAACAGCAACAGGCGGCGATATTGGTGGGTGAGGTTGATGATCAGTTGAACGATCGGCATCGAGAAATTTTGGAATGCCTGAAACGCATGGGCGGTGAGGCATGGGTTAGTGGTCTTTTAGTTCAAACTAAATCTAGTTCAAACGTACTTAAGACATTGGAGAAAAAAGGGTTTGTTGTGCTTCAATCTCGCGAGGTTCTTCGTCAGGAAATTCATACGGTAAAATCCGACTTGCCGAAGGTTCTGACCGAATCTCAGGTCTCGGTGGTGCGATCGATTCAAGACCATAAAAGCTGTGCAACTATTTTGCTCCATGGGGTGACGGGATCGGGAAAAACAGAGGTTTATTTACAGGCGATCGCCCCTCTTTTGATGGCCGGAAAATCAGCTTTGGTCTTGGTGCCGGAGATTGGGTTGACTCCACAGTTAACCGATCGGTTTCGGGCGAGGTTCGGCGATCGGGTGAGGGTTTATCACAGTGCGCTTTCTGAGGGGGAACGTTATGACACTTGGCGACAGATGTTAAAACTTGAGCCGCAGGTTGTGATTGGGACTCGGAGTGCGATTTTTGCCCCGTTGGGGAATTTGGGTTTGATTGTCTTAGATGAAGAACATGATTCTAGTTTTAAACAAGATCAACCTGCGCCTTGTTATCACGCGAGGACAGTGGCAAGGTGGCGATCGCAGTTGGAAGATTGTCCTTTGCTTTTAGGCTCCGCCACTCCATCCCTCGAATCTTGGTCTGCGCCAGAGATTAAATATTTATTATTGCCGACACGGGTGCACGATCGGCCCCAACCCCAAATTGAAGTGGTGGATATGCGGCTGGAGTTAAAGGAAGGAAACCGATCGATTTTTAGCCGATCGTTGCGGGATGCGCTTGCTGAGATGAAGGAGAAGGGCAATCAGGGAATTTTGTTTATCCATCGACGGGGACATAGTAGCCATGTCTCTTGCCGGAGTTGTGGTTATGTGATGGAATGTCCCAATTGCGATGTTTCTCTGTCTTATCACCACACCCACGCGACGGCGGCGGAACTGTTGCGCTGTCATTATTGTGGCTATACGCAACGTCAACCGAAAATTTGTCCGGTGTGTAGTTCCATTTACTTCAAGCATTTTGGCAGTGGGACGCAGCGGGTGACACAAGAGCTTGCGCAGGAATTCCCCGAGTTGAAGTTTTTGCGATTTGATAGTGATACGACTCGGACCAAGGGAGCGCACCGGAGTTTGCTCGATCGGTTTTCCCGTGGAGATGCTGATTTGTTGGTGGGAACTCAGATGTTGACCAAAGGATTGGATTTGCCCCAGGTGACGCTGGTGGGGATTGTGGCAGCGGATGGATTGTTGCATTTACAGGATTTTCGATCGGCGGAACGAGCCTGTCAGACCTTGTTGCAAGTGGCAGGTCGATCGGGTCGGGGAGATGATCCTGGCCATGTTATTTTGCAGACCTATAGCCCGGATCATCCGGTAATTGATGCGGTGGTAGCCCAGGATTATGGCGCGTTTGCTCGATCGGAGTTAGAAACCCGAAACGTTTTAGGCTATCCGCCGATCGGTTGGGTGATTTTAATTCGGCTTAGTAGTCCAGAGGCGATGGAGGTTCAGGCAGCAGCGAATCAAGTGGCTCAGCGGTTACAAATGTTAGCTCAAGGACGATATGAGGTGTTGGGACCCTCTCCGGCGATGGTGTTGCGAGTGGCGCAGCGATATCGATGGCAGGTTTTATTGAAAGGTGAAACTAATGGACCAACTTCCACACCCGTGGAACTCCATTTGGAAGAATTGCGATCGGTT
>JANXNM010000349.1 GCA_025354065.1 Synechococcales cyanobacterium 340R_concoct_173_sub
AAATGTGGGCTAGCACGTTAAAGCCGTTGTCGAGGTCTACGCGAAACATCGCATTCGGCAACGAATCTACAACAGTGCCTTCCATCTCAATTAGGTCTTCTTTAGACAAAGGTTCCTCCTAGGAATCCATTCAAATAGGTGTGGCTTTGGTCAGAGTGTAACGCGATCGGGTAGCTACACAGGCCCGATCGCGGTTTTCAAGTCAGCAGTGACGGCATCCATGGCCTGGTCGCCATTGACTGTTACTAGTAATTTTCGAGACTGATAAAACGAGATCAACGGTTCGGTCAGGTCACGATAAACCTTTAAACGATGGCGAATGGTCGCCTCGGTGTCATCCGATCGGCCACTTTCTTTGCCCCGTTCGACGAGACGTTTAATCACGATTTCGTCTTCAACATCCAGATTAACAGTCCGATCGCAGGCTTGGTTAATCTCTTGGAGCAGTTTTTCTAGAAATTCCGCTTGCTCTAAAGTGCGTGGAAATCCATCTAAGATCCAACCCTTTAGTGCATCCTGTTCCTGGAGGCGTTCCCGAATCATATCAATAACTAAGGAATCTGGAACCAGGTTGCCCGCATCCATAAAGTCCTTGGCCTGAAGCCCGAGAGTGGTTTGTTTTTTGACCGCCGCTCTCAAAATATCTCCAGTGGAAATATGGGGAATGTCCTGAGACTCAGACAAAATTAGGGCTTGAGTCCCTTTACCTGCACCGGGGACTCCTAAGAAAATCAATCTGGTCACTACTGTTTCACCATTCCTTCGTACCGCTGAGAAATTACAAACGTTTGAATTTGTTTAGAGGTGTCGATCGCGACGCTGACTAGAATCAACAACGATGTCGCTCCAAATCCTTGGAAAGTACGGACATCCGCGATTCCTTCTACTGCTTGAGGAACAATGGCCACGGCTCCAAGAAAGAGTGCACCCAAAAATGTCAAGCGATTGAGGATGTCTTGAATATGCCGAGTCGTGTCTTGTCCAGGGCGAACACCGGGAATACTCGCTCCTATTTTCTTCAAGTTTTTCGCCATCTCATCGGGCTGAACCACTAGAGATGCATAAAAGTAGCTGAAAAACAGGATCATGGCAAAATAGACTAAATCATAGGAAACCGTTGCAGGGCGCAGATAGTTTCCAATAAAATTACTGATGGCAGGATTATTTAATGATCCCCCTAGAAATGAGGGCAAGCTCAACACAGAAGATGCAAAAATGATCGGCATTACCCCTCCCTGATTGAGCCTCAAAGGTAGGTAGCTGCTCTTATCATTAGCCTGACGACCGATTTGTCGTCTAGCGATCAGAATTGGAATCCGACGCATGGCTTCTTGGACGAAAACAATACCAAACACCATGGCCAAGAAGACCATCAAGACAATCACAACACCGCCCAATCGCTCTTGGTTGCCGCTTTGGGCAAGTTCCAAGGTTTTACCGAGGTTCCCTGGCAGGCTAGAAACAATGTTGAGCGCAATCAGCAACGAAGCGCCATTACCGATTCCTCGTTCTGTGATCAATTCAGAGACCCACATCACAAACATGGATCCAGCTGTCAGAGTCAAGACTGTTTCAATTACAAACCAAGTACCAGGATGGTAAACAAAACCACTTGCCCCGCTTAACCCGCCGAGTAGTCCGATCGTAAGCAAGGTACTTTGAATAACGGCCCATCCTCCGGCTAAGTAGCGCGTAAGCTGGGAAATTTTTCGCCGTCCCGCCTCACCCTCGTTTTTCTGCAAATCTTCTAGAGAAGGAATGGCAGCCGTTAGAAGTTGAATAATGATAGAAGCATTAATGTAAGGAATAATCCCTAACGCAAACACCCCCAGTGCTTTCAGGCCACCCCCGGCAAACAGATCCAGGAATCCTAGTGCGGCATTGTTACTCAAACTTGCAGCAAATGCAGCCCGATTAATACCTGGGATAGGAATAAAAATGCCGAGACGCAGTAAAACAAGCAGACCAATGGTCACAAGCAATCTACTCCGCAGTGCAGGAGACTGAACCATTTGAAGCAACGTTTCTTGCGCTGTAGGAGCTTTATCGCGATTGACGACCATTGAGTAAACTCCTTGAAGTTACGGATTCATTTTAAGATTTTATGCCGTTTTAACAAAACTAAGGGACGTTCCTTTATCAAGAACGCCCCCTATTGTTTTATCCCAAATCAGGATTCAAACTAAACCACTTCACAGGTTCCGCCAGCAGCAACGATCGCAGCCTTTGCACTTTTGGTAAATGCCTTAGCTTTGACTGTAAGCGCTACTTTGAGTTCACCACCGCCTAGAACTTTGAGAGGGCCGTCATTCTGGGTAAGAATTCCAGCTTCTAAAAGGCTAGCAAGAGTGACTTCAGAGTTTGCCGCAAGTCCTTCGATATCATCCAAGTTGATGATGGTGAATTCTTTGTGGTTGACCAGAGTAAAACCC
>JANXNM010000356.1 GCA_025354065.1 Synechococcales cyanobacterium 340R_concoct_173_sub
AGCGTTTGGCAAGGTTAAGCCCGATCGCGAAAGTTTTGAGGCGTTTACAACTAATCTGCGGCGCTTACTTGAGCAAACTGAAACAAATAAGGCTGAATCTGAGGAGTTTCATAAAAATCTGATTTCTGATTTCCTTAAAAATACTTACTACAGTCCAAGTTATTTCATTAATACGAGAGGTCGTAATGATCTGGTTATTCATAATGGGAAGGATGCTCAAACTCCGGTTGGAGTGATTTTAGAGGTAAAAAGGCCGACTAATAAGGCGGAGATGCTGAAGATTAACAATCTGAATACAAAGGCTTTTCAGGAGTTAGTCTTATATTTCTTGCGGGAAAGATTTGAAGGCAAAAATCTAGGAATTAGGTATTTGATAGCGACTAATATCTATGAATGGTTTATTTTTGATGCGAAGATTTTTGAGGATTTGTTTGCTCAAGATAAGGCTCTAGTTGGGCAGTTTCGTGATTTTACAGCTACTAAACTGAGTGGTAATAGCACTAACTTTTTTTATAAAGATATTGCAAAACCTGCGATCGGGGAAGCGATCAATGAAATCAAATTCGTACATTTTGATATTCGTGACTACAAAGCAGCCTTGGAGAGTGAAAAACAGCAGGAGCAAGCTTTAGTTGATTTGTTTAAGGTGTTTTCGCCACAGCATTTGTTAAAGTTAGATTTTGCCAATGACAGCAATAGTTTAAATAAGCCTTTTTATAATGAGTTGCTTCATATCATTGGGTTGACGGAGATAAAGGAAGGTGGAAAGAAGTTAATTAATCGCAAAAAAGAGGGCGATCGCAATATGGGTTCGCTGATTGAGAATGCAATTAATGAGCTTGATAGTTCCGATAAGATTTCGCAGTTAAAAAAGCCTGAAGAGTTTGGCGAAACATATGAAGAGAAGCTTTTTAATGTGGCTTTTAGGTTGTCGATCACATGGATTAATCGAGTTTTGTTTTTGAAGTTATTGGAGGCGCAGTTACTTAAATATCATGGGGAAGATCAGAATTTTGCGTTTTTAAATTTGGCTAAGGTAAAGGGTTATGGCGATTTGAATCGACTCTTTTTTAGTGTGTTGGCTCGTGAGCAAGGCGATCGCGTGGCGGGTGTGAAAGAGACTTTTGCGAATGTTCCTTATTTGAATAGTTCGCTATTTGAGCAAACAGATATCGAACATCAAACTATTGCTATTGGTAGTCTGGCAAGTGAGAATCTACCGATTTTTACGTCTAGTGTATTGACGGATGGACAGGGTAAAAGGCGATCGGGTAAGTTGAATGCGCTGGAATATCTGTTTGAGTTTCTTAGTGCCTATAAATTTAACAAAGATGAGTTTGAGACTGGTGAAGAGGATAGTGAAAAATTAATTAATGCGGCGGTGTTGGGTTTAATTTTTGAGAAAATTAATGGCTATAAGGATGGTTCTTTTTATACGCCAAGTTTCATTACGATGTATATGTGTCGTGAGACAATACGCCGATCGGTGGTGCAGAAGTTTAATGAAGTGAAGGGTTGGGATTGTCAGAATCTGGATGATTTGTATGAACGGATTGATGACAAAAAAGATGCAAATGCAATTATCAATAGTCTCAAGATTTGCGATCCTGCGGTGGGTTCGGGACATTTTCTAGTTTCGGCTTTGAATGAGATAATTGCAATTAAGAGTGAGTTAAAGGTTTTGTGCGATCGCGCTGGTAAGTCGTTAAAAGATTATCGGGTGGAAGTTCGTAATGATAAGTTACTGGTTTATGATGAAGATGGGAAGTTATTTGCTTATAATCCTAAAAATAGTGAGAAGCAGCGCGTGCAGGAGGCGCTATTTTATGAGAAGCAGACGATTATTGAGAGTTGTTTGTTTGGGGTAGATATTAATCCCAATTCGGTAACGATTTGCCGTTTGCGGTTGTGGATTGAGCTTTTAAAGAATGCTTATTACAGGGTTGATGGTAATCTCGAAACTTTGCCGAATATCGACATTAATATCAAGTGTGGGAATTCTTTGATTAGTCGGTTTGGTTTGGATGTGGATGTAAGTCAAGTTTTAAAGAAGCAGAAGTTTAGTATTGAGCAGTATCGGAATGCGGTACAGACTTATCGCAATGCGGAAAGTAAGGCGCAAAAGCGAGAAATGGAAGGTTTGATTGCCAAAATTAAATCTGGTTTTAGTTCGAGTTTGTTGGGTGGTGATCCGAAGAAGGTGAAATTACGGCAGTTACAAGGGGAGCTTTATAGTGTCGAAAATCAAATGTTGCTATTAGAGGAAACCAAGGCAGAGGTTAAGGTGCGTGAAAAAAAAGTTAATAAGTTAAGTAATGAGATTAATAAATTAAGTACTGAGATTGAGGATATTGAAAGCGGTCAGCTATATGAGAATGCCTTGGAATGGCGGTTTGAGTTTCCTGAAGTTTTGAATGATGATGGTGATTTTGTTGGGTTTGATATTGTAATTGGTAATCCACCTTGGGGAGCTAAGATAGAAAGCAATCAGTTACAACATATAAAATCTATAAATTCTGACATTATTGTTAGAATGATAGACTCTTTTATGTTTTTTATTAATTTAACTTTCTTGCTTAAGTCTAAATCGGGAATTATTTGTCAAATTGTTCCAGATGTTATTTTGTATCAAGTAGACAATGAGAAATTACGTGACAAGATATTTAAGAAGTATCAATTAGAAATAGCATTTAACTTGGGAGATTCAATCTTTACGGATGTTGCAAGACCTTCTTGTATTATTTTAATAACGTCTGATATAAGTGGACTTTCTTTTGTTGGCGAATATATTGCTAGAGATTCTGAGATACTATCTAACAACTTATTAGACAAAATAGAAACATCTTTTTTTGAGAAACTCCCTAACAAAGTTATAACTACAAAAAATATTTGTGGATATAAAATTATCAATAGAATCAAGGGAACAAAGTTAATCGACTTGATAGATGATGATGGAATTCAGAGGGGCGTTAGTCCTGACTTTAAAGATGCTTTTATTGTTAACGATAAAATTGTTCAAGATTTTTCATTAGAGAAAGATTTTATTTTCCCAACTTTGACAGGTGGAAAAGATATGAAAAAATATTTAGCCTATGATATTGGAAAGAAAATCATATACACGAAAAAACAAGATCATCCTAAGCTTATTCCCAAGATAATAAATTACTTAAATTCTTTTATAGATCAAATAACTTGTGTAGAAGTAAAAGAAGATAAACATCCTTTTTGGTCATTACACAGGCCAAGAAATAGGTCTATATTTACAAAAAAAGAAAAAATTATTGGTGTGATTACTGGCGATAAAGTAATAGTTGCATTAGATACTGTTCAAATATTTCCTACCGATGGTTTATATGTAATGGCAAGTAATGGAGATTATTCAAATCGACTTATTATTGGGATTTTAAACTCTAAGTTATCTACATATTTTTATAGATTAATGTCTATGGAAACTGATAGAACGTTAGCACAAATCAAGCCAACAATTCTTAATGAATTACCAATACAGATGGGCAATAAGTTATTAGAGAAACAAATTGAAGTATTAGTTAACGAAATTCTTAACGCTAAAAAAGATGATCCTAAAGCTGATACGAGTGAATTAGAAAAGGAATGCGATAAATTAGTTTACAAACTCTATCAACTCACCTATGAAGAAGTAAAAATCATCGACCCAGAATTTGCACTAACAGAACAAGAATACACAGCAATTAAAATGGAGTAGAGCCTGTAATATAGATAAAAAATCCCAAAAACAAAAAACAAT
>JANXNM010000366.1 GCA_025354065.1 Synechococcales cyanobacterium 340R_concoct_173_sub
TCGTGATATTAAGCCAGACAATATCATTTTGCGATCTCGGGATCATAAGCCTGTGCTAATTGATTTTGGTGCGGTGCGGGAAACGATGGGGACGTTGATTACTCCGAATGGTCAAAGTACGCAGTCGATCGTGATTGGGACACCTGGCTTTATGGCGAGTGAACAGGCGGCGGGTCGGGCAGTGTTTGCTAGTGATTTGTATAGTTTGGGGTTGACGGCGATTTATGCGTTGACGGGGAAGATTCCCCAGGAGTTGCCGACGGATCCTATGACGGGTAATGTGCAATGGCGACAGTATGCGCCGAGTGTGAGTGCGGGGTTGGCGGCGGTGATCGATCGGGCAATTGCTCCCGTGAGTCGCGATCGGTGTCAGACTTCGGGTCAGATGTTGGATGAGTTGCTACGATCGGATTCGCCAAGTGGGATTCTAGGGACTGTGGTTTCAATGAGTCCAGAAGCTATTCCAACTCCGATGATGACAGTACCGCCTATCAATGGAAATTCTGGAAATTATCAACCGACTGTCATTACCGCGCATTCCCAAAGCTATTCATCGCAGCCGATGCAGCCCCAAAATATGGTCGTTTCACCTAAACAAGGCATCAGTGATTGGGCAAAAGCAATGATTATGGGTGGATTTATTGGGACATTTATTTTGATTGCAATTGTTCTTATCCGTCCTCAACAAGTTACTCAAGTTGCAGATAATTCCTCTACAGCAACACCCGCTACTCAATTACCAGCGCCTTCTATTGCTCCGTCTGTGTCACCTGTTGCAGCAGTTCCACAAGTAGCCATACCACAATCACCACCACAAACTGTGATTGTCCAAGCTGTCCCTGCCCCCGTAATTGATAAAGAGATGGCTCCTGAAAAACCAGTAAAAGAACCTTCTATTGAAAAACCTGCAAAAAACAATGGTAATACTAATGCAATGATCGTTGGGCAACCAGGCAGTAAAAATATCCGATCGGGACCAGGAACGGCCTATGGTGCAAGTCATATTGCGTACCCTGGCGATCGAGTTCGTGTTTTAGAAACTAGTAGGGATTCCGGTGGTTATACCTGGCACAAGGTCTATTTCCCCGAATCTGGTGCTGATGGATGGATTGCAGGTCAATTAGTGAGTAGGGATTAATTTGAATAATCAATTCATCTTCAGATCTTTATTACCTAATATGCAATGAACCGCCCCTCAACTCGCAAACAAAAGCCCCATCAAGTTAGTCCCATTCAAACTTTTACCCTGTTTTTACAGAGACATCTTAAATTTATTTTAATCATGGTCTGTAGTGCAGCGTTCATTATTATATTGGGAATCAACGGCCTGCGTTCTGATGTGACAACTAGTCCTTCTCAGCCCAGTTCGCAGGTAGCTTCTGTTGCTTCTACCCAACCACTACGGCTTGAGCAAAATGCAAATAATTCCCCTCAAGTTCCGGCGCTAGCCGTTGACAAAATGGGACAGCCGTCTTCTCTAAAAGGCACGATCGTTCAACCCCCACTACCTCTTTATCCTATTCAAAAAGCTCCATTAGAAGTTTCAAAAACTCCTCAGGTTCAGAGGGAATTTGGACATTTTCCGTATCAGGAAGCTGATCCTAGTCGTCTTGTGAATGCTGGAAAGTTTGTTCGAGAAAACTATGAACGATCGGAACAATTGGATCAGGAAGCACACGAAGCATTTCAACAAATGAGATCGGCGGCAGAGACTCAAGGTATTTATTTAATGATCATCTCTGGATTTCGCAATATTTCAGATCAAAGTGTACTTTTTGAGAAACAAATTGCTAGGCGCGGTAGTGAACTAGAAGCTGCCCGATCGAGTGCGCCACCAGGATATAGTGAGCATCATACAGGTTACGCCCTAGATATTGCAGATCAAAAATCAGATACGGATCTAAAAGTTGCTTTTCAAGAGACAGCCGCATACCAGTGGCTTATGAATAATGCGGAAAGATTTCAATTTGAGCAATCATTTCCGATTAATAATAAACAAGGCGTGAATTTTGAACCTTGGCATTGGCGATACATTGGGCCACCCAGAGCTTCACAAGTTTTTGCAGCAGCTAGGCAGCAATAAGTAGATCGGTGATTTTATTGCTCATAACCGATCGCTCGCCCAAGAATCAGCTCTAAACATTAAATTTTCTGTACCTAATTGAAATTCTTGGACAGCAGAATTATTGTTCGTTAGACGTAAGAGATTAATCACACAGATCATTGGGATTAGATTATGAATTTAAAATTGATACTGCAAGAAACAGGTCAAAGCTGGACTTTAGAACCGACACGTGATTACCTTGTGGGAAGTGATCGGACCTGTGACATCGATCTATCGCAGTATCCTGATGTTGCTAGTGGTCATTTGCGGTTGAGTTGCGATCGGCTTTTTATAAGTAATCATAATTCAGGGTTAATGTGGTTTGTCAATCACAGTAACAGTCTAGTTTCAGCACACCTGATCAATTATCTGATCGTGAGAATCCTTATTGCAGGTGTCAAAGGCTTTGTTGATTAATGTTAGAATACAAAACTATTTCCGATCGTCTCTATTCTAGGAACGATCGGTTTTTGGCTGAGCTTACAAATCATTCAACCAATTCATTAAATCTTGTTTTGGGCTAGAGGTTATACTATACCTAACCACTATTTTGAAATAGCTTATGGTCACCCCTGTAATTGCACTAGAGCCTATTGAAGAACAAATTCTTGAATCACCCACTCAAACGATCGGTGAACAACGGGTCGTCTTGCATAATATTAGCTGGGAAACATTCGATCGTCTGATTGCAGAATCTGGCGATCATCGGAATACACGCTTTTATTATCTGGACGGAACGTTAGAAATTATGTCCCCGCTATTCATCCATGAAGGCAGTAATCGGTTTATTGAGCGCTTAATTTGTGCTGCAACGGAAGTATTAGAGATGAATTGTCGTGTCGCCGGATCAGTAACTCTTCGAGAGAAGCCCAAAAAAGCTGGAGCCGAACCTGATTCATCGTTTTATATTCAGAATGAAAGTTTAGTTCGTCATTTGACTGAACTTGATCTTAACGTTGATCCACCACCGGATTTAGTCGTCGAGGTCGATATTACAAGTTCTTCCGATCGACGAATGCCCATCTATGCGAGGCTCGGTATTCCAGAACTGTGGCAATACGATGGTCTGACCGTTCAGTATTATCTGCTCAAAAATGATGAGT
>JANXNM010000413.1 GCA_025354065.1 Synechococcales cyanobacterium 340R_concoct_173_sub
AAAACACTTCGAGTTACGTCCTCTTGGAATCATTCAAACCTTCAATCTGTGTAATCTTCCGAAGGATCGCGGTGGTCGCTTCTTCCAAGATGTGGCGGCCTATGGTCACTTTGGTCGGAACGATTTGGACCTTCCTTGGGAGAAGACAGATAAGGCGGAGTTGTTGAAAAAAGAAGCGGCAGCTTTGTAGAACAATCCCCCAAAATCTCTCTTGGTAATGGGGACTAAGAGATTAATATAGCCCTGTAAGAAATCGGGAGGCATCCAAGTTGGGTAGCCTCTCGATTTTTATAGTATTTCGTGAGATTTTGTGTCTTCCGGGTCATGTACGGGAAAACTTAAAACAGATTGTAGTGGGAGCAAAGTCGGGATGGAGACTGTTAACGATCGGGATATTGAGAAATTTTATAAAACGCTAGAATTGCCATTGAATTCTTCCCAAGCAGAAGTAAAGGCAGCCTACCGATCGCTTGCTCGTAAACATCATCCCGATCGTTTCACCGGAGATCCCGACAAACTTAAGGCATCCGAGGACCACCTTAAAATAATTAATACTGCTTACGCATTTCTAAAAACCTACGATCCGTCTACTCAGAAGGGCAAAAACACTACATCAAAATTCAATGTTGAGGTTCAGACCGCTAGAAATCCTGCCGATCGCACTCCTGCCGCTTTTGTTAGAGAAGCTCAGATTTTTCAGGAGATGGGAAATCTTCAAGAAGCCTTGATGGCGCTAGATACCGCGATCGGATTGCAAGATGATTACTATCCTGCCTACGACCTGCGTGGTGAAGTTCGCTTTGCTTTGGGGAATGCCTACGGGGCTGGAATGGATTTGAAGCGTGCAAAACATTTCCGGTGGGTATACAAAAGTGAGGGTCGATCAATCGAGTCTCCGACAAAATCCCAATCATCATCAACCTCAGAAACGTCGGCAAGAGATGCGGCTAAAGTTTCGGTAGATTCAGTCTTTAAAACTCAAACCCGATCGTCATCGTCGTCCACATCATCCAAGCAGCCCCAAAGTTCTCCCTCCTATAAACAGCCCACCCCAGAAAAATCTTCCGCTGCGTCTAAATCCCCAACTCCAACACCGACTCCAACTCCAAAAACTGTTCATCCGCAACCCGAACTCCGTCAGGTTTTTCCAGGTCACGTAGATAGCATTAGTCAAATTATATTTGTCAATGGATTGCTCATCAGCGCTAGTCATGATGGAACGGTACGAATTTGGTGTGCGGAAACCGGAATTCAGCAGGGTTGTTTAACTGTAGGTGCTGCGGTCACAGCGATCGCAACCAGTCCCAACTCTAATCTGTTTATCACAGGCGATCGGAGTGGTAAAGTCAAAATGTGGAATTTGGTTGATTACAAACTGATTCGATCAATTCCTTTACATACAGGAAAAGTTACTGGAATTCATTTCACCTTGAATGGCAAAGGCTTTGTGACGACCGGAGAAGATGGGATTCTAAAAATCTTTCAACTGAATCCGGCCTCTCTGCGTCACACGCTTCAAATTTCAAACGTCCCTATTTTTTGTTCAGCCTTGATGGGAAATCGGATCTTCACAGCCAGCGCGAACTCTCAACTCAACGTCATTGAGCAAGGTCAGATCATTCATGCCGAATCCCTCGCCTCGCCGATGTCTCAAACCATGGCTGTGAGTACCGATCGAAAATGGATTGCAATTGGGGACGATCGAGGGTCAGTGGATTGTTTTGATATCAATGGAAATCTGCTCAAGAATTTTGCGGCATTTTCTCAAGGTGCCATTCAGTCCATGAGTTTTATCACTAGTAACGATCAATTAGTGGTCGCAGGCGAAAAAGGTGCA
>JANXNM010000449.1 GCA_025354065.1 Synechococcales cyanobacterium 340R_concoct_173_sub
ATGGACAGCAAGTTTAGTGATCTCAGCGATTATGAGTGAGAATAAACAGGCCGCCCCAAGGCACTAAAATGCACAGGCCATGCGCTGTATTTCCCATGTCTGTACCGTATCAGAAAACTGGTTTTGATTCTATGGAATCGATCTGGAATATAACTTTGTGTAAAGCTGTCTCTCAGACAAGAGGTTTTTCATGATGACGATCGAACGATTGGCGGCTTCTTTACAGGAGATTTTGGCGATCGCAGTAATGGCGGCTGAGGCTGAGGGATCGCATCTATATCTGGTGGGCGGCGGCGTGCGTGATTTGATGCGGAAGGGCGGGGAGGGTCCGGTGATGCTAACGGATCTGGATTTGGTTGTAGAAGGTGCAATGGGGGCCGGGGTGAAGCTGGCGGAGGCGTTACGATCGCGTTATCCAGAGGTTGTACTGGAAATCCATGGGAAGTTTCAGACGGCGGCCTTGACTTGGCATGGGGATCCGGTGTTAGGGGATTTGTCCATGGATTTGGCAACGGCGCGAACGGAGAGTTATGCCTATCCGGCGGCAAACCCGACGGTTGTGGCTAGTTCTATTGAATCGGATTTGTTTCGCCGTGATTTTTCAGTAAATGCGATGGCGTTGAGATTGACGGGTCCGGGGGCGGGTGTGGTGTTGGATTTACATCGTGGTGTAGAGGATTTGGCGGCGAAAGTTTTACGGGTTTTGCACGATCGGAGTTTGCTAGATGACCCGACGCGGGTATTTCGGGGGGCAAGATTTGCGGCGCGGTTTGGGTTTGAGTTTCATCCCGAGACCAAAGATCAGTTTGCCTCCGCGATCGCCTCGGGAATCTATGAACAATCTCGTCAGGAATTTGGTTCGGTTCCGGCCCTACAAACTCGACTTAGATCTGAATTCAAATATTTGTTTTCATCTTCGACATGGAAAGGTGCGTTGCGGAGTTTGAGGTCGGTGAATGCGTTTCATTGTTTGCATCCTAGCTTGGCGATTTCCCAAAATTTGGATGATGTAGGTTGGCGGTGGCTTTGGCGATCGCTGTGTCGGATGGAGTTGTGGCTGAAGGACGATCGGCTGAATCCAGGGCTGCAACGATGGCAGACGATGTTGGAATTGATTCTGGCGATGGCCGATGAACCTGAATTAATTGCGGCACAATTGCAATTGCCGAGAGCTTCGATCGATCGTTTATCAACGTTAAATAGGATTGAAGTTCAGATTCATCAATTGCTGAACCAGGGCGATCGTCCGAGTCGGGTAGACCAGATATTAAGTGCGTTTGATCGGGTTACATTGTTGTTAATCGCAGCGCGAAGTGATGATCCTTGGCGCTGTCAGATTTGGAAGTATTTGACTGAGTATGCCCAATTTAAGCCGATCTTGTCGGGTAAAGATCTACAGGAATTAGGCTTTAAGCCAGGGAAAGGTTTGAAGCTGATTCTGACGCAATTGCGGATGGCGATGTTGGATCAGGTCGTAAATGATCGTTCTAGTGCGATCGAATTTCTAGAGAGTTTGAAACTAGGAGACCCATAGACCCTTTTATTTTTCTGCCTGTGCCTCAGCTTCTGCCGACAATTTACGGAAATTAAATGCCTGGGCACTCGGATGACAGGTAATACAAGTGGTCAGCGTTGGCTTTGTCGCAAGTTTTACTTTTGGATGGAGCGCTTTAAAATATCTCGATTCTGAAATTCGGTAG
>JANXNM010000450.1 GCA_025354065.1 Synechococcales cyanobacterium 340R_concoct_173_sub
ATGGACAGCAAGTTTAGTGATCTCAGCGATTATGAGTGAGAATAAACAGGCCGCCCCAAGGCACTAAAATGCACAGGCCATGCGCTGTATTTCCCATGTCTGTACCGTATCAGAAAACTGGTTTTGATTCTATGGAATCGAGATGTAACGTAACTTTTTGTAAAGCTGTCTCTCAGCCACGAGGTCTTTCATGGTGACGATCGAACGACTGGCACTTCCTTTGCAAGAGATTTTGGCGATCGCGGTGGCAGTGGCAGCGGCTCAGGGATGGCATCTGTATTTGGTGGGGGGCGGAGTGCGTGATTTGATGCGGGCGACGGGAGATGGTCCGGTGATGCTGTCGGATTTGGATCTGGTTGTGGATGGTGTAGTAGAAGGTTTCGTGGGAGCTGGGGTGAAGTTGGCGGAGGCGTTACGATCGCGTTATCCCGAGGTGGTGCTAGAAATCCACGGCAAGTTTCAGACGGCGGCTTTGACCTGGCATGGGGATCCGGTATTGGGGGATTTGTCTGTGGATTTGGCGACGGCGCGAACGGAGACTTATGCGTATCCGGCAGCAAACCCGACTGTTGTGGCTAGTTCTATTGAATTGGATTTGTTTCGGCGCGATTTTTCAGTGAATGCGATGGCGTTGAGATTGACCGATCCCGGTGCGGGCTTGGTGTTGGATTTACACCATGGTGTGGAGGATTTGGCAGCACGGGTTTTGAGGGTTTTGCACGATCGGAGTTTGCTGGATGACCCAACTCGTATATTCCGGGGGGCACGGTTTGCGGCGCGGTTTGAGTTTGAGTTTGAGCCGGAGACCAAAGATCAGTTTGCGTCGGCGATCGCGTCGGGAATTTATGAGCAATCTCGCCAGGAATTCGGTTCGGTTCCGGCCCTGCAAACTCGACTCAGGTCTGAGTTTAAATATTTGTTCTCATCGTCAACTTGGAAAGGTGCGTTGCGGAGTTTGCGATCGGTGGATGCGTTTTATTGTTTGCACCCGAGTTTATCTATTTCGCAAAATTTGGATGATCTGGGTTGGCGGCGGCTTTGGCGATCGCTATGTCGGATGGATTTGTGGCTGAAGGACGATCGGCTCAATCCGGGGTTGCAACGATGGCAAGCGATGTTGGAGTTGATTCTGGCGATGGCTGATGAACCTGCAATCATTGCGTTACAGTTGCAATTGCCGAAAGTTGCGATCGATCGTTTATCAACGTTAAATGGGATTGAAGTTCAGATTCATCAATTGTTGAACCAGGGCGATCGTCCGAGTCGAGTAGACCAAGTATTAAGTGCGTTTGACCGGGTTACATTGTTGTTAATTGCAGCGCGAAGTGATGACCCTTGGCGGTGTCAGATTTGGAAATATTTGACGGAGTACGCCCAAGTTAAACCCATGTTGTCAGGTAAAGATTTACAGGAATTAGGATTTAAACCGGGGAAGAGTTTAAAGCTTATTCTGACTCAATTGCGGGCGGTGACATTGGATCAGGTCGTAAACGATCGTTCTAGTGCGATCGAATTTCTAAAGAGTTTGAAGCTAGGAGACCCATAGACCCTTTTATTTTTCTGCCTGCGCTTCAGCTTCTGCCGACAATTTACGGAAATTAAATGCCTGGGCACTCGGATGACAGGTAATACAAGTGGTCAGCGTTGGCTTTGTCGCAAGTTTTACTTTTGGATGGAGCGCTTTAAAATATCTCGATTCTGAAATTCGGTAG